>JAIVGW010000352.1 GCA_020201415.1 Lentisphaerota bacterium | reverse complement strand
GGCCACGGGTGATGATAAAACTTCCATTTTGTTTGCCGTAAAACACCGGGCCGGTGCTTTGCACCGGGTGCTGACCGCCTTCAAGGGCAACAAAATCAACCTGACCAGGATCGAGTCGCGTCCCAGCCGCATGAAGGCCTGGGAATATCTGTTTTTTGTGGATATCGAAGGACACTGCGAGCAGGCGCCCGTGAAGCGGGCGCTGGCGGACATGGAAAAGCAATGCATCATGTGCACCGTGCTGGGTTCTTACCCGCGCGTGCCGACATCCGCCGTTTGAACGATACGCATGTAAAAGGGGAATCTTATGCAGCATATCGCCAATTCCTGGGTGGCGCATCTGGGAGTATACAAACCGGGGCAGCCGGTGGAAGAGCTGGCCCGCGAACTGGGGTTGCAGGACGCCTCGGGCATCGCCAAACTGGCCTCCAATGAAAACCCCCTGGGCCCTTCACCCAAGGCCGTGGCGGCGGTGCGGGCGGCCGCCGACATGATGCATTTTTATCCCGACGGCGGCGCCTTCTACCTGCGTCGGGCGCTGGCGCGCCACCTTGATCTGGATCCGGAGCAGTTGCTGGTGGCCAACGGCAGCAATGAAGTTATTGAATTCATTGGCCATGTATTCATGGGCCCCGGAGTGGATGTAGTGGTGGCGGACATGGCGTTTGCCATTTACCGTTTGATTACCGACATGTTCTGTGCACAGCCGGTGCTGGTGCCGATGCGCGATTACACCCATGACCTGCCGGCCATGCTGCAGGCCATCACGCCGGCCACGCGGGTGGTGTTTATTGCCAATCCGAATAACCCCACCGGCACCATGGTCGCGCCCGCGGAGTTGGACCGGTTCATGGATGCCTTGCCGCCGCATGTGGTGGCTTGCATTGATGAGGCTTACATCGATCTCATGCCGCCGGATACCCGCCCGGATTGCCTGCGTTATGTGCGCGAGGGGCGCAATGTCATTCTTTTACGCACATTTTCCAAGAGCCACGGCCTGGCGGGATTCCGGATCGGTTACGCGGTGGCTCCGCAGCAAGGCATTGCGCTGTTGAACAAGGTGCGTCAGCCTTTCAATGTGGGGATACCATCCATGGTCGCCGCCATGGCGGCTCTGGAGGATCACGAGCATGTGGGGCGGTTCCAGGAACTGATCAAGAGCGAATTGCCGTTTATGGAGCAGGGGTTGCGGCGGCTGGGACTGGCATACGTGCCTTCCGTGGCTAATTTCCTGATGGTGGATGTCGGCGATGGTGAAGCGGTCTTTCACGAACTGCAGCGTGAGCTGGTGATTGTGCGGCCGCTGACCGGTTACGGTCTGCCGCGCCATGTGCGCATCAGTCTGGGCACCCGTGCGGAAAATGAGCGCTGTCTGGAGGCGTTGGGCAGAGTGTTGGCGCGCAAGGCTTGACGCACATGGTTCAGGCCGGCGCGGGGGCCGGCTGTTCACGGTCAATCGGGACCGCCTGATTGTCAACAAACCGCATTGATACGATTTTCGACACGCCGGTTTCCTCCATGGTGACGCCGTACAGCACGTCGGCGGCGCTGATGGTGGCGCGGTTATGGGTGATGACAATGAACTGCGACTGCTGTACGAATCCCTGCAGCACCTGGATGAAGCGGTTGATGTTGGACTCGTCCAGCGCGGCATCCAGTTCGTCCAGGAAGCAGAAGGGGCTGGGTTTGACCATGTAAATGGCAAACAACAGCGCCACCGCCGTCATGGTGCGTTCCCCGCCTGAAAGCAGCGACACGCTCTGCAGTTTCTTGCCGGGCGGGCGGGCGATGATTTCAATGCCGCATTCCAGGATGTCCTCGTCGTCGGTCAGCGTCAGGCGGGCGGTGCCGCCGCCGAACAATTGCTTGAAAATCGACAGGAAGTTTTCATTGACGGCGTTAAAGGTTGTGGCAAACATTTCCGTGGTGGTCTGATTGATGTGTTTGATCAGTTCCATCAACTGCTGTTTGGAGTTCAACAGGTCGTCCTGCTGGCGATTAAGGAATTCGTAGCGTTCCTCCTGCTCGCGGTATTCCTCGATGGCGCCGGTGTTGACCGGTCCCATGCTTTCAAGCTTGGTGTGCAATTCCGCCACCGTCAGTTCCAGTGATTCCAAATCCGGCGGGCCTTCTTCGGGCCATTCCGGCTCCGGCTCCAGTTGGATGGCGTCGGCGGAGATGCGGTGCTCGGATGTCACCCTTTCCAGCAAATACTGGCGCTGCATGCGCTGTTCGATGCAGTGTCCGTTAAGTTCGCCCTCGCGTGCGCGCATGGTCTCGATTTCATCACGCAGTCGGTGCAGGGCCGCCTCCGCACCGCGGGCAGTGGTTTGCAGTTCCTCGCGCAGAATCTGGATTTTTCCCAGGTGTTCGGTATGTTGGGCGATGGCGCTTTCCAGGCGGGGCAGTTCCCTGGCAGCCTGTTCCAGCAGGTCGCCGGCCCGTTTGATTTCCGCGCTGCAGGAGGCGCCGCGGGCGGAGCGTTCGGCGATGATTTTTTCCAGAGCGCCCAGACGATCCTTCAGCGGCTGGCGCCGCGCCATGACATGGACCCGGGCTTCCTGCTGTTTGGCGAAACGCACCTCGGCCGCCGTGACTTCCGCCGACAGCTTGCGGTAATTCTGTTCCAGCTCGGCTTCCTGTCCGTGGGCGGTCTCCAATTCCACGCGGATGGCCTGGCGCCGGTTGTGGCTTTCATCCATTTCGGACAGCAGCCGGCTCTTGGCTTCGGATGAGTCGGCTTGCCGGGCCAGTTCCTTGAATTCCCAGGAAACGGTTTCAATGTTCTGGCGTACCTGGGATGTCTGCTTTTCGACCAGTTGCAGCTCACCTTCACAACGCGCCAGAGCCTGCTGCCGTTCGGCCAGCGCGGAGCGCAGCTCGCGTTGGACATTATCCAGCGACTGCTGCTCGATCTGCAGGGCTTCCAGGACGGCCTGTTGTTTGGCGGCATTTTGGCGGCATTCGGCAAGTTGTTCATGCTGCCGGTCACGCTGGTGCTTCTGGGCCAGCGGATTGGCTTGGCGGGTATCGCCGCGATTGATTTCCACCCAGCCGCTGCCCCGCACCAGCAGGCCCTGGCGGGTGACGTAAACCGCTTCAGAC
>JAIVGW010000351.1 GCA_020201415.1 Lentisphaerota bacterium | reverse complement strand
GGATTATCTGGACGTACGCTGGCTGTGGCCCGGGGAATACGGCATCGACGTGATCGAGCGGGACACCATTGCCATCGAGCCGTTCGCGTACCGTTATCACCCGCAAATCCGCGGGCGGGACGGAATTCTGCGCAACTCTTCAAATAAGCGTGCATACGGTATGGCTCCCGATTGGGTGCGGTACCAGCGGATGTCGCTCGGTTCGCTTCAATTCGGGGGCGGCCATGCCTTTACCGACTGGTGGGAGCGATTTCACGAGACCAACCCCGAGTATTTCGCCCTGCAACCCGACGGCACCCGGGGCGGCGGCGCGAAACCGTATCCCAGTGCGCGCACGGTGAAGATGTGTAAATCCAATCCGGCGCTTTGGGAACAATGGCTCGAAGACGTAGCGGCGCAAATCGAGTCCGATCCGAGCCGGACAGTTTTTAACGCTTCCCCCAATGACAGTTGGGGAAGCGGCTGGTGCATCTGTGAGAACTGCCGCGCCTGGGATCATCCCGATGGGGAACCGCGCCGCTTCGGTTGGCAGGGTCTTTCGCAGGATTACGTGGCGCTGTCCGATCGGCAGGTTACATTCTCGAATGTGCTGGCCCGTAAATTGCGGGAGCGTTATCCGGATAAGAATTATTACGTGTTGATGATGGCCTACGGGCATTCGCGACCGGCGCCGGTCGCGGCGGTCCCCGACGATAACGTGCTCGTATTGAGCGTGGCCAATTTCATGTTCGACCGCCGGGACATGGTGGACCGCGGGTCGACGCTGGGCACCAGACACCGTGACCAGTTCGATGCCTGGGGCGCTGTGGCGCCCAACCTTGGCTGGCGCCCGAACACGGGTTCGCCTCATGGGTGGACCACCGGCGGACCGGTGCTCTACTTCGAGCAAACCATGGAGGATTTCAGGTTCATCGCCGACAACAACTGCGTCGGAATCTTTATCGATACGGTCTGGGAGCATTGGTCCACCCAGGGGCCGCTGTTCTATCTCATGGCCCAGTTGGCCTGGAATCCCTATGCCGATGGGAAGGCCATTCTCCAGGACTATTACCAGCGCGGATTCGGCCCGGCGGCGGAAGCGATTGAAGCCTATTGGACCTTCCTGGACCAGAATATGGGCACGCAAGGCGAGGATGCCTTTTACGAGCAGGCCTACGATCTGTTGGACCGCGCTGAGCAGGTGGTGGCCGCTGCGCCGGAGATCTATCGCGAACGCATCGCGTATGTCCGGATGGGGATCGATTTTCTACGCTACGTCCGGGAGGCGCGTGCCGCAATGGACCGCTTCCGCGAAAGCAACGGTCAGGACACCGCGGCCGAGGACGAAGCGCGCCGTATCTGGATCGAGAAAATTCATCCGCTGGCGACTGATGCAAAACATCCGCATGCGATTAATTGGGGGCCACTGCGTCCGCGTACGGGCCGACTTTCGGGTACATTCCCCGCTGACTTGCGTACCCGGTGGTGAGGATGTGGTCACGCATGCCGTGGGGTTGGCACGGGCCAATCCTGAGTATTGCGTCATGGACGAGGCTTTGCAATCGGGTTCTGATCGCTCCGGTCAGCAAGTGCGATAGCGATGAAACAAATCACCAGGATGGCAAGCCGTCTCTTTAAACTGTTTTCCAACATCATCAGCATGCAGACTTGCCTTATGGCCGGTGTTCGGCTAGGCTGCACATCCGCAGGGTTTGTTTGGTGATTGGTATGGTTTACTGAAGGGGCATATCGGGTGGGTCTTAGCAAGAAGGAAAAGCTGGAGCGCTATTTTCTGGAGCTGATTAATAATCGGAGCCGGGGGCGGTTTGCCGGCGCCGTGCGCCTGTTGCTCAAACACTTATCGCGCATATACGGTTTTGCGATTAGCTTGTGGAATTTTTTGTATGTGAAAGGGGTATTGCGTCATCACACGCTGGGTTGCCAGGTCATCAGCATCGGCAACCTGACCGTAGGCGGCACTGGCAAGACGCCCATTGTCGAGATCTTTGCCCGGGCTTTGCAGAAGGAAGGGCGGCGGGTGGCGATTCTCAGCCGCGGTTACAAAAAAGTGGAGCATGGATTTTGGAAAAAAAAGCTTGATAAGCTGACCGGGCGCGAGGCGCGCCGCCCGCCGCGGGTGGTTTCGGACGGTAGCGCTCTGCTGCTGGATTCTTCCATGAGCGGGGACGAACCTTACATGCTGGCTTCCAATTTGCCGGATGTAGCGGTGCTGGTGGACAAAGACCGGGTGAAGAGCGGCCGTTATGCAATTGATAAATTGAAATGCGACACCCTGATCCTGGATGATGGATTTCAGTATCGCGCCTTGAAGCATCGTGTGGAAATCGTATTGGTTGATAGCACCAATCCCTTCGGCAATGGACATGTGTTACCGCGCGGCTTATTGCGGGAACCAATCAAACATATCAAGCGAGCCGATTTCATTTTCATAACCAAAGCCTCTGATCCTGATCAGTCGGCTTTGACGGAGCAGTTGCGCAGGTTGAATCCGCGCGCGGAAATATCAGTTTGTACCCATCGGCCGTTGTACCTGCAGAATATTTACGATGCCGGCGAAAAACATCAGTTGGAGTGGCTGGCCGGCCGCCGTCTGGTAACGGTGGCGGGGATTGCCATACCGGAAGGGTTTGAAAATGAAATACGCCGATTGAGTGGCAATCTGGTTTACACCAAGCGTTTTGCGGATCATCACCGCTACAGTCAGCAGGAAATCATCGACCTGATCAACAAGGCGCGCGGCCGGGAGGCCGAGGCTATTATAACCACGGAGAAAGATGCCGTGCGGTTTCCCAAAATTGAACGGCAGGATGTGCCGATCTATTTCCTGCGTGTGGAAATTGAGCTGCTCAGCGGCGTAGAGGATTTTAATGCGTGCATTTCCCGCATCTGTTTCCGCTGATTCCAACCCTGGCTGCGATCGGTCGGCGGTGTTGATCGTCGGCCTCAACTGGCTGGGCGACAGCATTATGTTCATGCCGGCCCTGCAGGCTTATCGTGCCCGCCACCGTCACCGGCGGTTGGAGATTCTGGTTCGTCCGCACCTGGCGCAGCTCTGGCGGATGCATCCGGACTTGGCGGCGGTAAGGGTCTGTTCCGGGAAGTTACCGGATCTGTGG
>JAIVGW010000119.1 GCA_020201415.1 Lentisphaerota bacterium | reverse complement strand
CGTGGTGCTCACGGTTTTGCCAAAGGCGCAGTCTTTGGCAAATGCCTTGCACCGGCCACCCGATTGGACAGTCCTGTTGCGCTCTTTGGGCGTGCGCTTTGCAGGACATAGTCCAGAATGGCTTTGGCGTCGGAGTACTGCGTGGAGTGTCCCATGGTTTTTCGATAGATGAGGAGAACGTTCCCTTTTCTCGCTTTCAGAGTGTTCGCTAAACGAAGGACGCTTTGTGGTGGGACGGCGCTATCCCGGCCTGACACCGTGAGGCCAACCGGCATGGCCAGTCTTTCAGGCCAGAACTCAGCGCTGCGCTTCCTGTATTCGAGCGGGATATCAGTCTTGGAACCTCCAAATGACTCTCGAATGGCATCCTGGAAATTCTCATACTCCACAAAGTTGGCCGTGCCATTCATCGAAGCCACACCGTCAATCAACTCCGGATGCAGCACAGCGAAAGCCAGGCTGGATGCCCCGCCCATTGAAGCGCCGCACAGGAACACTCGCGAGACACGATGTGTCCTCTTTATGTCATTGATGATTTGCGCTACATCGCTCTCGGCTTTCGACCCCATCCATGAGGTTGAGGCACGGTAATCGGGTGAGACGTAGAGCATCTTGTGTTCAGTCGCAAAGTCGCGTGCCGCCCGGCACTCATCACGCCCATCCTTGACGAACTGCCAGCGATCCGAACCGTGTCCATGCAGCGCGATCAGAACATCGTGCGGCGCGTCCGCCTTGAACTCCACCGGGTGCAGCAGAACGTACTTCTGTTGTGTGCCATCGCAGTCCGCAGTGAAGACAACATCCTGGGTTGTGCTGTTTTCCATCGCACCTCCGAAAAGCCGAATTGCGCAGAGGTAGTCGCGAGTAACCGGACAGTGCAAGACACGCTCGGCGCGGCTTTCACTGGTACGGTGGACTCGGCTTGTGTACGCCCAGCATGGGCGCGAACTAATGGAGTTAAACTCCCCAGTATGTAAACCTTCTTGCCGGGAGTAACGGTAAGGAAAAAACTAGACGAAGTCAACTGCGGAAAAAGGCAACGGACCGTGGAGAGTAAGACGGAGATCAAAACTGTGAGCCTACGGACAGACCGTACGCAGTCGCGGCAGGGAGCGCAGCGACCGGCAAATCCGTATTCCCGGCGCGCCTTGCTTAAGCCCGGCAGAGCACAGGCAGGTGGTGTGGGAACCGGGGCTGGCCCTAGCGGTCAGTCATCGGCCACCCGATTCGGAATTTATCTTGTCGTATACGTCGTATACGGACAGACTTCGTCCCTGTCAGTGTAACCGTTAACGATAGATCACTGCCATTCCCCGGGAGCGCCAGGCTCCAGCCTGGCATTTTCCACCGTGGCAGAGCCAGGCTGGAGCCTGGCGGTCCCGGGGAATCGGTCCGAAAGATGCCAGTCTTATCTGTCTTCTTTTCAGTTGTATTCCAGTTGAGGTCTGTTTCATGTTGGAATCAAATCTCCAATCCTGAAGTGTTACCCCGTTGCGTCCTTTCAGGTAATAGGGCGCGGTTTTAAATTAAGTCTTTCCCTCAAGTATTCATCAACATACTCAACAATTTCATCAACGAGCGCCTCATCAGCTCCTCTTCTTCCCCAGTAGAAGCCGTGGGATTGACCGGGGAACACTTTTTCGATTATTGATTTGCCTTTTTTCTGATAGACAGGTACCAAGTGATCATGATTAAAATCTGATATATAGGATTTATCGCCCTGCAGAAGAAGAGTAGGGGCGGTAATCTGATCAACAACTGCAGCAAGTTTCTCTTTTTGTTCAGACTGATAATATTTATTTAAATCCTTTTCAAGTTCCTGGCGGGTTGCTCCGGCCGGCAATGCATCAAAGACTCCTGAAAGAACCATAGAGGCAGGCTCTCCCAGGACCAGAGCTGCTGGTTCAGTCTCAGTTGCAGCGCCCAAAGCCATTGCTCCACCTCCGCTGCCTGCATAGATAGCGAGACTTTTCTTTTCAACAAATTCAAGAGAAAAGATAGTATTGAGAGCATAAACAGTATCCTGAACTGCCAAATCAACCAAAGGACTTGCTGGCACGCCATTTTCATTGCCAAATTTCCTTCGGGTTATCTGTATAATTGCGTAGCCTTTCTTTAAAAATCTGGTCTGTAAAGCTCCATTCAGAACAGCGCTTCTCAGAATTTCCGGAACGGCTTCTCCAAGCCCGCCGTGACAAAAAACAATGGCGGCAACTGTTCCCTCACCGGGTGGGGTACGATAAAACATCATAAACTTGCGACTGTCAACACTCCTGTATTCCTTTTCACAAACAGGCGATTCTGTTTCTGAAATGATTATTGGTCTAATTTCAGATTCCTCAGGGGTAACATCATCGCCCTTAGCCATTATTTTCATTTCATTCTGATGTTGATTCATTTAAATCTCCCGAATGGCACATTATTGTGCGCATGGTTAAACTTTTATTGTGCATATACTATGTCGCCGCGGAGTGTATGCTTCATCCGCTTGTTGGATGCTCATGTCCTTGGGCGGAGGATTGTGATGACGGCATTCACCACGGCTGTCAGCTTGGGCTGTGTTAGGTCGCCAGCAATCCGCTGCATGAGTGTAGTGTTTGCCGAGAAGAGCTTGCCGGGTCTTGCAGCGTATCACTGCGGTCCCCGACATCTTGCATGTCCGCCAACAACGTCTCATGTCGTTCGTTCCACTTGGGTAGTTGCCGCATGGTATATTTCTATCGCAGTCATTTGGCCGTGACATCATTCGCAAATTTGTTGCCTAACGTGCTGGTCAGGCGCGCGGGATCGTCCCGTGTCGCCTGCACCGGCTGGTTATGCCAATAAGTTCAAGCGAAAGCAAGTCGACCACGGGGGGAAGGAATTGAACGACCAAGCTTTTTAGCAGTTTCGATCCGCTCGTCAATTACTATCTCTGCATTTTGCAGTGCTTCATAATGGGTCGCCCCGTCTGCTTTGCAACCTAAGAGTTCAGGCACATCAGCGATGAACGCCTGATCTTCTTTGCTCCAAAATATGATGATTTCGTATTTACTGCTCATTACTTTCGACAAGATTGCACAAGTCATTGAAAGAAACATTGGCGTCTCCACGACGCATTACAATGTGCTGATAGAGTTTTTCTCGTTTACTCATGACGGGAATCTATCAAAAGTTTTGGTCCGTGTCTATTTATCTTTCTTGGCAACAGTATATTATCCAACACATGTTTTTTAAATTTTAGAGCCGACCTCAGAAAAAACCAACACGGAATATTTTCAAGGCTGCATGATTATGTGTTTGATAAATGATATCTGTCGGATAGCATGGTGTATGCTGAATTCTGGATTCTGAATACTGCTTTCAAAAGCTGACTTTTGAAAGTAACTCGTTATTTCAGCAGTTCCAGAAAGATGGTCTTGCTGTCGCCGATCAGGCCGGTATGACGGTAGGGAATGCCAAGCTCTTCCCATTTTTCCGGGTAGTATTTAGGCTCGATTACCGCGAAAACGCGTCCTTCCGTTGCGGCCACCAATTGGCGAATTTCTTCAGGATGGGTCATTTCCGTCGGCCGCTCCGGCTCCAGACGCATGCCATAAAGCAGTTCGTTCCGATCCTGAAAAGGCCGGTAAATGCGCTGGGTATAAAAGGGCAGGGATGTACGATAGGCCCAGATGACCACCACCCGGTCTTCCGGCTGCAGATGTTCGGCGAGTTCCAGGTAGGCCTGGGATGAGTTCTGGTGCGCGAATACGTTGAATGCGCGTCCAGGCAGCGGCGTCAGCATCAGCGCCACGGCCAGCAGTACGCCGGAATTGATCAGGGCCAGCCGCGGCAGGAAATTCGCGGATGAAAGCCGTCGCAAGGCCGGCAGGGTCAAAATAAGTGGTATGAACGCCAGTGCGCTGATTTTGCTTACTTGGGGAATATCGTCGGGCAGCAGGCCCAGAAAACTGATCAGCCAGAAGCCGTCCACGGCAATCAGCATCAGCAGGCATCCGGCTGCGCCCAATTTGATCAGGCGCCGGT
>JAIVGW010000118.1 GCA_020201415.1 Lentisphaerota bacterium | reverse complement strand
ACCCAGGACAGCCCGCCCGGAAATGGGATTTCAGGCCAGGGCCATATTGGAGGCTGGGGGATTGGCGGCGGCACAAAAGATCGCAGCGGGGGCGGTGGTGGGGGAGCCGGCGCCCCTGGTGTTAACGGCGTAAATAGAGTGGGCGGCGATGGCGGTGAAGGACTCTTATCCCTGATCACGGGCACGCTGACCCCTTATGCCGGTAGTGCTGGTGGTGGTTGCGCCGGGGCAAATATTGGCCTGGGCGGATCCGGCATTGGCGGAGACGGCTCCATTAGACAAAATGAAACCAGTGCGGCCACCTCCGGCCTGGACGGCACCGGCAGCGGCGGCGGCGGCGGAAACAGTTATCACCCGTCCGGCAAGGGCGGGTCCGGTATCGTCGTGGTGCGTTATATCTTCGAGGAATCTGATTTTTATATCCACCTGCCGTTTTATTACGAGGGCCGGATTACCGGCAGCCGCGATGTCACTATATCCAATACGGTGGATGTGGCGGAGTTCCCACTCCCGCTGGATTATGATCTCTACCAGATTACCGAATCGGGCGATATCAGCGCGATTGATCCGGGCGGCTGGATTTCAACGGCCATCCCCTACACCGACCTGACTTTCCCCCTGCCGACCGGCGATACGGAGATCACCCGCTACGCCTGGTTCACCAATGCCACTGAAGATGTCATTCTCCTGCGCGGCGCGGGCTCCATCACTTATGAAAAGGTCCTGCCGGACCCGGTGATTCAGCCCAGCCTGACGCGCGAAACTGCGGGATTCACCGTGCGGATTACCGGAGCAGACCTTGATGACGGCTCCACCGGCGGCATGTATGACGGCACACCAATAGGCATCCAGTATGTGGCGGCGCGCTGGGAATCCGGTCCGGCGCCCGACCTCACCCCAGGCGAACCCTATGTGACAATTGACACACCGGGCGAATACGCGATATCCCTGGTAGTGCTCAATGATTTGGGCAACATGGCGACTTCCACGGTTAATTGCGTGGTGACTTTGAACGAGATGCCGCCCACACCGCCCGGCGACCGGTTCGTGGCGTTGAATAATCTGCATGCGGCGCCACCCTACACCGACTGGCACACAGCGGCCGCCCATATCCAGGATGCCATCAATGCCGCCGTTGCCGGCGAAACCATTCTTGTCGGACCTGGATGGTATAATTTGCCAACCAACGCTGTCGTTTCTCCTGATGGCGCAAATAATGTGGTGTTTGCGGATAAATTATTGACCCTGCATTCAATTGATGGATCCACCGCAACCATCATCGACGGCGAAGGCGTTAATAGATGCATGACCATTTCCTACAGTCAATCCAGCCCGCGGTTTATATTGGACGGATTCACCTTGACCAACGGCTACGCGCCGGTCGGTGGAGCGATCTACTATGACACCGGTCCCACCAAAACTTACAATATGCATTCGGAAATTCATAATTGCGTTGTCACGGATAATACCGCGGAAAATTATGGCGGAGCGACCTCCGTTGAAATCGACGGCACAGCAGTACGGGCCATAATGGTTGTGTCTAACAGCGTGTTTCGCAATAACACGGCGCTTACCCAGGATGGTGGCGCAATATATCGAGTCACACACAGTCCGTTTTACATATACGATTCAATATTTGAAAATAACACAGCGACCGCTTCAGGCAAAAAAGGCGGCGCTTTGCGTTTTGATTCCAACAATCAGGCAACTGTAATTCACAACAGTGTCTTCCGCGGCAATCGTGCCTCAACGGCCACTGGCGGACAAGGTGGCGCCATTTTCACTTCACGTCTATCACTTGATATGCGCAATTGCCTGTTAATTGACAATCAGGCGCGTGAGGGCGGCGCCATCTATCTCGGCCGTAAACCCCGGATGAAATTTGTCAACACAACCATTGCGGGAAATCAATGCACATTAAGCACATCCGCCGGCGGAATTCATATCGGCGGCACTGATACCGGCTACTTGCAAGCGCAAAATACCATCTTGTACTACAACACTGGCGGCTTGGGAAATCTAAGAAGCGCCACGGGTTATGTCGACAATTATTTTACGAATAGTTGCACAACTCCGGACACCTTGGATCCCAATTTTTACGCAAACGATAACACCACGGATGAGCCTGGTTTTATTGATCTTGACGCCGGAAATTACCACCTGTCAGCCGGTTCCCCCTGCATCGGCGCCGGACTCAACCAGCCGGACTGGATGGATGATGCGACGGACCTGGACGGTAACGCGCGGATCAGCGGCGGCACGGTGGACATGGGCTGTTACGAATACCCGTTTTATATCGAGCCCTCCACGGACGCCGTCGCCATCGGCGCCTGGGATGGGCGCGCGGGCGCCGGCCTGATTCAAATAGCCAACAACGGCATGCCGACCAATGCCTGGCTGGACCTGACCAAGACACAGGCCTGGCTGGGAGTTGCCCCCGCAAACAGCATGCTGGCGCGTCATGCCACCAACGAAATCACCCTCACCGCCACACCACAGCCGCTTGGTCAATACACCGACACGCTGCGAGTCATCCTGACCAACGCCGCGCCCTCCAACCTGATCAACTATGCCGACAACTACATTCTGACCAATGAGGTGGCAGTGACGCTGGATGTGATGGACTACAGCGTTGCCCCTTCCGCCCTGAGCAACGCCACTCCCGCCGGATCCCAGGCCGACGCGCAGGAATTCGATATCATCAAGACCGGCTCGGGCGCGTTCGATTACGACATCACCATCAGCGGCGGCGCCTGGCTGGATGCGACTCCGGACTCCGGCACCCTGACGGACGCCGAGACGCACACCATCACCATCAGCTACGACACCGCCGCCCTGGCGCCGGGCCGCTATACAGCCACGGTGGAAACAGCCACAACGGACCATGGCGGGGTGACGCAGACGGTGGACGTGGTGCTGACGGTGTTTGGCGCGCCCGCGCAACTGGTATTCGACGTGGAGCCGACGGATACCACCGCGGGCGAGACCATCACCCCGGCCGTGACCGTGCGGGTGCTGGACAGCCTGGGACAACTGGTGGAAAACGCCACCACCCCGGTTACCCTGGCGATATCAAATAATCCGTCCTCCGGCACGCTATCAGGCACACTGACCCGCGCGGCGGTGGGCGGCA
>JAIVGW010000117.1 GCA_020201415.1 Lentisphaerota bacterium | reverse complement strand
GCCATCCTCATTAACAGCAGACCGGTAACGGTTACCCCGGTGGACTGGCCGAAATCGCCAATGCCGCGTTCGAACCAATGGACGGGGATGATGCGCGGCGCCAACCACAGCAGGCAGGCCAGGTTCCAGAGGATGCCGGCCAGTCCCAACAGCAGGAACGGTCCCAGGTTGCGTCCGATGGCGCTGAGCGAAAGCGTTCCCAGCGCGGCCACAATGGTAAAATCAAGCGCGGTGCCGGAAATGCGATTCATCAGACGGCGGTTGATATGCTCGCCGCGGCCCGTGCGGTCGGCCACGATCTGCACCAGCACCCCTCCGATCATGGCCAGGGGAAACAGGGGCACGTAGCGGATCAAGACGATGCCGTCCGCGCCGCCCCAGGTGCGGTGCTCCAGCCACAGCAAGGCGGCCTTGATCAACCACCCCACCCCGATCGCCAGGCCCACCAGCCCCAGATGAATGGAAAGCGGATCGCTGGGCTTGGCGGCCTGTTCCTGCTCCCATTGCAGTTCCTTTAACTCTTCCAGCGTGTCGCCATCGACTTCCTTGCGGCGGCGCGCACCCGCCACGGGGTCGATGATTTTCCGCCGCACCGCCCAGTTGATCAGAATGGTACCCAGCACCACGCCGCCCACCAGGCCGATGGTGGCCAGGCCCAATGCCAGGTCGGCCCCTTCAGGGAATCCTAAATCACGGAAAGTGGCCGCCATGCCGGCGGCCGTGCCATGCCCCCCTTCGAAGCTGATCTCAATCAGCGCGCCGGCCAACGGACTCATGCCGAATACCGGGGTCAGCACCAGCAGCCCCAGAGTGATCCCCACCACATACTGTCCCCAGGCCAGCGTCTGCCCGAAAGCCGTCTGCGGCCCGGCTTTCAGCCAGATCGCGCGCAGGCCGGGCACAGGCTTGCCGAGAAACAGGGCGGCGAACACCACGCTGATCAGCAGGCCGGGCAAGCCGCGCCATACATTCAAAATGGATGCCGGAATCAGCCCGCCAGCCGGCCCGATCGAAAGGGCGCCCATGACCTGGGGACCGAGCACAAGGGCCATCAAGCCGGCGATAATGGAACTCGGCAGATACAGCCGCTCCAGCAGCTTGATTCGCGATTTGATCATCCGGGCCGCGAGGATCAGGATTCCGATCCAGATCAGCCCCCAGAATATGTGCGCATGAGTCATTATTCCTCCAGGATGTTCACAACGCGCGGCTGATAACCTTTATGACTTTCCAGGCGCAGGGTCATGATCGCATGGGGCTTGATGGTCATATCGAACTCGGCCCCTATCGCCGGCAGACGCAACTCCACCCGGCCGGCCTGGCCGGCATATTCCACCAGCCGCAACACGATATCATCGCCTTCCTCGGCCTTTTTCATGACGGTGACCAGCGTCGATTCAGCCCGGACCTGCAGGAAGGAGGCGGCGCGCGGACGCGATCCGGGATGGGCGCCCTCATCCAGCGTGATGACGGGATTATTCAATCCCATGGCGCGCCGCGGCGTCTGCGCCTTGCGCCAGTCGCCCGCGTGCGGCAGAATTTGCCAGATTCCGGAACGGACGCCCTGTTCCAGGTGAACGTAATCCCCGGCGGGATCGATCTGATGAGAGATGTCAGGATGCCCGTAATGCGCATGAATCGGCGCACGCAGCAGGGTCAGCCCCACCCGGGCATCCCGGACATCATACCCGAACACACTGTCAGTCAAAAGCGCCACACCCCAATCCCCGGCGCCCAGGTCCAGCCACTCGCCGGCCGGCTGCTCGCGGCCATCCGCCGGCCGGGCAATGGCGCCGTAAGGAATGCCCGCTGTCACTGCCGGATCATTAACGCAAGCATCAAAATATAGTTTTAGGACCCGGCGTTTTTCCCGCCAATGAACCCGGAACCGTCCTTCAATCACATCCGACTCATGGTACAGGATCAGATCCTGCTCCATCGTCGAATCGTTGCAACGCAGCCTGGTCCGCAGCAGGGTGCGCACCGGCCCCTGTTCCACAAGCTGCATGGATTCCAGTTGGAACCCGCCCAGGTCCGCGCCATACCCTTCGGTCGTATTAAAGGCCCAGGTATCGCCCTGATCTTCCAATACCCGCGGCAGGCCGGCCGCCTGCATGACTTCCCGATCAAGCAGGTTGTCGAAGACCGAAGCAATACAGCCGGTCTGCGGATTGATATCCACCAGAAAGCGCCGGCTGGCCAACTGCGTGGTCTTAGACGTTGGGAAATCGGACGGCACCATCGGCTGGGACTCCTGGGTCACGGTATAAACATGGTAACCCAGGGAGGGAATCGTGTCGTGGAAGACAAACCGCGACCGGAAGCGCGGCAAGGCCGATTTTTCCTGGATGATCTGACAGGGCAGCACCCGTCCCTCCGGATCGGTGACCTTCAGGTCGCCGGCGTACCAGGGAAATTCCCAGGCCCACTGTAATTCGGCTTCAATGCCGGCGGTCAGATCGAAGGCATTCGGATTCCACACCACCAGGGGAAACCCGGCGACATCGGTGTCGATATCGCACGCCATGGTCTGCAACGAATAATGCAGCGTTTCCGCGGCCGACTGCCGCGCGCGCCCATGCAAATCCCGCGCATCGCTGTAGGCCGCCTCAACACTGGCGCCGCCGATGATGTCATGGAACTGGTTGAACAGGAGATCCTGCCAGGCGGCGGTCAGTTTGTCACGGGGATAGGGCCGCCCCGCCAGGCATTCGGCCAGCAGCGCGAATTTCTCGGCATTGGCCAGGGCATATTCACCTAGACGGTTGTTGCGTTTGACTTCCGTGTGATTAACGAACACCCCGTAAGCCCGCACCATCAGCTCGCCCTGGAAGACCGGCAGGCTATCCGGATCCTGCGCCGCGGAAAAAGATTCCGCGGCGCTGAATGCCACGTCAAACGACTTGCCGGCATCGGCCGCCGCGGCCTTGATATCGGCAATGGCCTGTTTCGTGGGAGCGCCGCCGTGATTGGACACGCCGTAAAGCATCATCATGTCGTGCGGCATTTTATCAAGTTGATGACCGAAATCATAAATATCTTTTCCCACCTGCTGGGAGTAGGCGTTGGCGCCGTCGCTGCCGCAGCGGAAGGCCAGGATGCTGCTGCCGTCCGGGCTCCGCCAGCGAAACAACGGGCCGG
>JAIVGW010000002.1 GCA_020201415.1 Lentisphaerota bacterium | reverse complement strand
GCTGCCGTTTCCGCCTGGTCCATTTCATGCAGGCGGCTTTTGCGCTGATCCTTCAGCAGCAGCAGCATGTCGAACGGACGCTTCATATAGTAAGGCACCACCAGCAGGGCCTGCTCGTAATCGCGCACCACCAGGTCTGAGGAAGAGCGCCGCAACATGTGGGTGGCAAACGTTTCTTCATGCCGCCGGCCAAAAGCGTCATCCTCCTGCAAACAGCGGGGCATACAGTCGCCGGCCATGATCTGCTGGTGGCCGTGCGCCAGGGATCCGCCCACCGCCACCCCGTAATTCTTTATGATCATCACCGAGCGCGCCGGATCTCCCGCCGGCGCGCCGGCGGCGCCATTCAGCAGAGTCTGCTCCAGAACCGCCAGCCGCCGCATGACCACTCCCCCGTCCTCCAACGACAAGTTATGCCAGTCGCGATCATGCAGGGTGGAAGTCCACTGCAGGAAATGTAATCCAGAGGCGGGCGCTCCATCACCCGGCGCTGCCGCTTCATGGGGAAACAACGCCGCAAAAAGATTCTTATTGATAAAAGTGAAGCCCTCACTCAATGGCGCAATGTCCACCGCCGCCGTGGTCGTACCGGCGCAGATCGGGCAATCCGCTGGATGGATCGTCCGCGACTCGGCCCGATCGGCCACAAAACTGCTGGGCCGGCGCGCGCGGGCCGGGTTGAACAGCACACGGTCGCCATTGCGCGGATCTTCGGCCCAGGCGCCTTCCGGCGCCTGGGCCGCCAGGTCGCGATCCTCGCGAAACATGGCTTCCAGCCGGGCATAAGAGAGTTGCCCGACATCCTGCGCCTGCGCCAGTTCTTCCAGACGCGCGCCGCTCAACTGGTGCGGATGCTTGTGATGCGACCGGGTCATGCCTGTTCTCCCACAGCTTGCAGAAAATCACGCACCAGCCTCTGCCAGGTGAAGGCCGGCACGGTTATTTTCCGCGCCGCGGCGCCCAGGGCCTTTCTTTGTTGATCATCACGCAACAGCAGATCCAGCGCCGCGGTAAAGGCATCGACATCATCGGCCGGCGCCACAATGCCGCCGGCGCCCAGCCGGAACCGGCAGGAACGGCCGTCAACCTCCGCGGTCACCTCACGCTCACCGTCACCCAGCAGATATTCCACGACAAAAGGCACCAGATTGCTCGCCACCACCGGCACGGCCGTGGCGGCGGCCTCCTGGGCCGCCATGCCGAACCCCTCCATCACCGAGGGTGTGCAATATACCGCACTGACGGCATACAGCAGATGCAGAACGTCGCCAGCCCAGCCCACCACCGCGGTTTTGCCGCGCAGCCCGGACTTATCAATCAGTTCCTGCAGTTCCCGATAGATATCACGTTGTTCTTCCGCCAGCGCCACCACCAGAAACGCGTCCGGGTGCTTTTTATGAATACCGGCAAAGGCCTTGATCAACACATCCTTGCGCTTGGTGCGATCAGTGCGACTGATTTCACAGACTATTTTGCGGCCGACGATTTCCGTCGGCGCCACACCGGAGCAGCGCCCCAGAAACTCCCAGATTTCACTCTCCGGCCCGACCTCACGCGGGCCAAAGCGATCGACATCCACGCCCGGCGGCAAGAACAACGGCTCGGGGCAATTATAATCGGACCGCAAGGCATCGCGGATCAGGGCCGAAGTGGCCGCCACCCCGTCCAGTTCGGCCACAACTTCCTTTTCGGCTTCAATCCGTTCGTCAATGCGCAGCCGCGGCCACTCCTTTTCGGGCATATTGCGCTTCTTGACCGTGCCCAGGGAATGCGGAATCCAAATATGCCGGACGGACTGCGGCAAGGCCTTGTTTATCAGAACCCCCAGGGCCGCCGCATCCCAGTAATTGGATATGATCAGATCGCAGGGAACGTCTTCCTGCGCCCGCTGTTCAAGGTAGAATTCCGCCAAACCCGGCAACTGGCTCGCCATATCCTCCTTGCGCACAAACTCCCGCACATCATCCTCCAGGTACAGGATCCGGCTGGAAGCGTCGCGGTAATGCAGACCCTCGCGCAGATCGCCGGTCTGCGGGTGCGGAAACCCGCCCCGATTGAGAATGGTGACACGGAAGCCCTCGCGCACCAACTGCGCCGTCAGCTGGTTGACATACACGCATTGTCCGCCGGTGTCAGGCAGTCCCAGCACTACTTCCCATTCATGGATGCCGTGATTGGTGATCATCAGCACATGCCGACGCTTGGATGCCAGAAATTCCTCATGCAATTGACGGTTATTGACTGATAACGACATTTGATACTCCCTTCTGCGCTTTTTTTCAGAACTGAGTTCCATGCAAAATTTAAGTTTTGAAATAGCCTCTATTATCTCGCTGTTTTGATGAACAATTAAGACTAGGCCGTCTCCTCCGCGGTTACCAGGTCGAAATGCAGCAGGCCTTCCAACAGGCCGGAAACATAATAGCCGTTCAGATCGCCGGCGCCCCGGGCACAGTAAAGCCGGTCGGCCCCGCCCTGTTCATCCATGATCCGCAGGGCTTCCGTCCGGACCTCATCCACCGCATTGCGCACCAGAATGGCCCGGCAGCCGGAAGTCAGCGGCAACAGATCATTACCGCTGTCCCCGGCATAGACCACATCATCCCGGCTCAAACCGTAATGCTCCCGGAGATATTCCAGTCCCGCGGCCTTGGTAGCGGCGCGCGGCAACAGATCCACCAGGCCGATGCCGCGGGTTTCATCGACGCTGTAAACCACATCCGCATCCGGTGTCAACTTCGTCACCAGTTGCCTGATCCGACCCACGCGCTGATCATCCCGCTGCGGCTGATCAAGGTACAGGCTGAACTTAAAGGGATTCTGATGGTCGTCCTCCTGGCGGCGCAGGCCGGAAATCCCTGCCAGAACGCGCGCAAACTCCGGTATATCCCAACCGGCGGTGCGCGCGGCAATCAAATCCGCCCAGCCCTGATCGATCTGCAATTCGCCGTTTTCGACGCGATAGATGCGGGTGCCGACTTCGCACACCGCATAGGCCGGTGGCGGCGCTGCAAACTCGGCCATGCCGGAGCGCGTTTCCTGCCGGTTGCGGCCGGTGACATACACCAGCAGGATGTCCGGCCGCCGCTCCAGCAGCCGTTGCAGACGCGGCATGCTCCCGTCGTATGGCTGCCTGCCGTTGGGAAAGAGCGTCCGATCCAAATCAGTAGCCAACATCAACATCCGCACCTCCTGTTCGAAATGTGGCGGAGCCCGCTCCGCCAGTCTTCATTGCTTCAAACCCGCCGTCGCCATGCTCAACACCAGATACCGCTGAAAAAAGGCAAATACCAGCATCATCGGCAACGTGGCCATGACACTGTAAGCCATGATCCCGCCCCATTGAATGGGCGGCAGCGTATAGAAATGCCCCAGCCCCAACTGAATGGTCTCGAAATCCGGCCGATTGGTCATGATCAGCGGCCAGAGATACTCCGACCAATGCAACATGAAATCCAGCACGGCGCAGGCCGCCAGCACCGGCTTGGCCAGGGGCAAGGCCACCTGAAAGAAAATCCGGAACCAACTGGCCCCCTCCACCCGCGCCGCCTCCTCAAGTTCCGCCGGCAACGACAGAAAATACTGGCGGATCAGGAAAATATTGAAGGCCTTGGCCAGGTACGGCAGGAACAGGCCCGGCAGACTGTTCATCAAGCCGCCGTGAACCCCCAGCATAATGAACAGCGGCAACGCCAGAGCTTCGAAAGGGATGATAATCAGGGCCGCCACCACCGCAAATAAAAGGTCGCCCCCGGGCAGGCGCAAACGCGCAAAGGCATAGGCGCAGGCGGCATTGATCACCATCCCCACCACCACAATCACCCCGGTAAACCCGAGGCTGACCAGCAGGGTACGCGCAAACGCCACCCGGCGGAACACTTCCGCATAATTTTCCCAGCGGGGCGGCCAGGGCAGCAGTTGGCGCCACGCAGTCAGCGCGCGCAGCACCTGGTCGTGCGGCAACAGCGAAGAACGCAGCATCCACAGCAGGGGGAACAGGAAGACCAGCCCGCCGAGCAGGGCCAGAACGCAGGCGGCAATCTGTCGCAAACGGCTGTTCACAGGCGTTCCTCCCGTGGCATCAGGCGCCGCTGCACAAAGGTCACCAGCAGTACCAGCACAAAAAACATGACTGAAATCGCCGCAGCCTTGCCATAGCGCATGTTGGTGAAGGCTTCGTCATACAGCATCAGGATCAGAGTGCGCGTGGAGCCCCGCGGTCCGCCCTGCGTGATCAGATGTGGCTGAACAAACAGCTTGAAGGCAAAGACGGTGGTGATGTAAACCACGAAAATCGTAGTGTTCTTCAGCATGGGCAGGGTAATCCGCCGGAAACATTGCCAGCGGCCGGCGCCCTCGATCCGGGCGGCTTCGTAGAGCGCCGGCGGGATCGACTGCATGGCGGCCAGAAAGATCATCATCTGGAATCCCACCCCCTGCCAGACGGACATGGCCGCCAGGCAGAGCATGGCCTGCCGCGGACTGCTTAAAAAAGGCTGCGGCGACAGTTGCAGCGCCCGCAACAGCGTGTTAAAGACACCGGCGCCGGGATTGAAGAGCAGGGTCCAGACAACGGCCAGCACGGCCATGGAAGTGATCACCGGCATAAAAAATGAAATGCGCAGCATACGGCGCCACATTTCCGCGCCATTGACCAGCACCGCCAGCGCCAGCGCCAGGCCGACCTGCAGCGGCACTACCAGCGCCACGAAATACATGGTGTTAAACAAGGCCTGCCCGAAATCACCGTCACCCAGCAGTTCCCGATAATTATCCCAGCCAACGTAGGCCAGGGTCCCCGGCTGCATGAAAGTCCGGACAGACTGATTGGTGAAACTGGCATACACCGCCATGGTAAACGGCAGAATGACAAAAGCCAGCAACAGCAGCAACGCCGGCAAAGAGAGCAGCAGGCCCGCGCGTTGGTCCAGCCACTGCCCCAATCTGTCGCAACTATGTTTCTGCATGCCCCCTCCGCCGCCATAATCCGGCGCATTCTTATCCGCCGGCGTCCCGCAACACCGCATCTATGCGGCGGGCGGCGCCGTCCAGCGTCTGCTGGACATCCGCACCGCGCGCGATGTCATCCAGCGCCCGCGATACTTCGGTCGTGACGGTGCCGTAACGCGGCGTTGCCGGCCGGGCCCGGCCGGTCAAGCGCAACTGCTCGACAAACAGACCCCGGGTCTCCTGGTAATCAGGCATCAACGCCAGGGCCGCCGCGCGGGACGGCACACCGCCATTGGCCCGGCAGAGCGGCTCCAGGCCCTGCCGGGGATCCAGCAGCCATTGCAGAAGTTCAGCAGCGGCGGCCGTGTCGCGGCAACGGGCGGTCACCCCCCAACACCAGGAACCGCTGGGGGAAGCGGACGACTGCAGACCCGGATAAGGACTCATCCCGAAATCGAGTTCAGCGTCACGGAAAATCGGCCAGCGATTGAAAACGCCAAGCGCCATGGCGGCCTGCCCATGCTGAAACATTCCCGGGGTGGCGTCCGGATCGGCATAACCGCGCTGGAAAAGCTGCTGCCAGGCCCGCAGGGCCGCTACTGTCGCCGGGCCGTTGAGATAACCCTCGGCCTGCCGGCCGTCAGGCGCCAGCACCCGACCGCCATTGGACCAGACCACGGGCAGAAAGGCATAAGTCAGCCACTCGCCGCCCCAGGTCATGAAGGTCTCCAGCGGCAACAGGTCGGGATATTGCTCGCTTATTTTCGCCAGCGCTGCCATGAATTCATCCCAGGTCCAGGCAGCCTGCACGGACTGAGGAGGGGTAATACCGCAAGCGGCCAGGCGGGCCCGGTCGTAAAACAGGGCCACCGTGGAATCAAAGGCGCCCAGGGTGTAAAGCTTATCCTGATAGGATCCCTGCTGCAGAATGGTAGGCAAGAAATCGTTGGTCAGGCCCGGCGGCAAAATTTCGTTCAACGGCTGCAAGACGCCCAGATCCGCAAAGTGGGCCGTATAGGGACCATCCACCTCCAGAATATCCGGCAACTGCCCCGCCATGGCCGCGGCATTTACCCGGTCGCCATAGCCCTGCTCCTGTTTGAACTCCAGCCGGGCGGCCACCGAAGTCTGGCTGCGGTTAAAGGCCTCGATTACCGACTGCAGGGCGGCTTTCTCGGCCGGCTGACCCTCATGCGCCCACACCACCAGGGTAGTTCCGGCATCCGAACGGTCCGCCCGCTGGCCGCATCCACCGGAACCGGCCAACAGAGCCGCCATGCAAACCATCGATATGGTGAATTTGAACATATTCATTCTCCCATGTTGCGCCGACACCCGGCAGGGGCCTCACTTGACAAAAGCCAGTTGCGCCTCCACCCGGCGTCCATGTTCATCAAACAGATGCGCCCCGGACGCCGGGAAAGAAAACGACACACCCTCACCCAACTCCGGCTTGTGCGCCACGCTCATCCTGGCCACCAGGCGCGCATCGCCTTCACGGAAATGCACATAACACTCGCCCCCGGTCACCTCCGCCACCTCCACCGCACCCTGCAACAGCGGCGCGTTTTCAGCGGAAGCCGGCTGCATGACTTCAGGCCGCACCCCCAGGCTGACCGGACGGTTCAGACAATGCCGCCAGGCTTGCGCCGCGCCCGCCAACGTCAGTGGCAGTATCCGGCCGCCATCCAGCAGCAGGCGGCAATGTTCTCCAGCGCTCTCCAGGCGTCCCGGCAGGACATTCATCGGTGGAGCGCCCAGGAAAGTGGCGACAAATAAATTGACGGGGCGATGATACACATCCATGGCCGAGGCCACCTGCTGCACCACGCCGTCGCGAATGACACATATCCGGTCGCCCAGCGTCATGGCCTCCACCTGATCGTGTGTCACATAGACCGCGGTGGTCCGGGCGCGCTTGTGCAGGCGCAGCAATTCCGAACGCATGTCGCTGCGCAGCCTTGCGTCCAGATTGGAAAGCGGCTCATCGTAAAGAAACACCTCCGGTTGGCGCACCATGGCGCGTCCCAGCGCCACGCGCTGCCGCTGACCGCCCGACAATTGCGCCGGACGTTTTTGCAACAGGGGGTCGAGTTCCAACACGCGCGCCGTACGCAACACCATTTCATCCGCCTCCCGGCGCGGCAGGCGGCGGATGCGCAGACCGAAAGCCATATTTTCAAAAACCGTGAGGGGGGGAAACAAGGCGTAATTCTGGAACACCATCGCCACATTGCGGCGGCCGGGCGGAATATCGTTCACCAGGCGCTCGCCGATGAAAATCCGGCCGCGGGAAACCTGCTCCAGCCCGGCCAGCAGGCGCAGAAGCGTGGACTTGCCGCAGCCCGACGGGCCCACCACCACGAAAAACTCGCGGTTGGCGATACTGAAGCTGACATCGCACAGAGCCCTGTGCGCGCCAAATTCCTTACCGACATCCTGTAACCTGATACCCGCCATAATTTATTAAGCCTGGCAACATCATCCATGCGGCGGCCGCTGCCCGCGCCTGACCTTTACATAACCTACCAACCGGAGCGTTTAACCATTATTATTAGTACCCACTCTATCCGACAATGTCCAGCCTGTATTACTCAGAAATTATCATTTTGGCACTTGCGGCTCACCGGGACGGTTCGCCCTACCCGGTAATGAGCCAAAAAAACGCTGCAATATGGTAGATGCGAAGCCTCCGGCTGAGCCGCCGCAATGAAACATTCATGCCATAATGAGAATGGCTGTGTATTACTCCGCCCTGGCTTTTTTCCACTTTTTTCAGTTCCGGTTTTTCTTTATACCTGGATTTTGCACCGCGCGAGTTTGGCACAGGGCGCGGCGCGCGGGGTGCCGCTGTATAAGCATACCGCAAAGCCCCGCGCAACAAAGCCCTGCGCCAAAAGCGCGCGGCCGGCTGCCGGCGGATATTGGCGTTTTTTAAAGAATCATCGTATCACCATATGGGAGACTTGAGACCACCGTGCAACAATTAAATTACGCCTCTTATTGCTGCTTAAAATCATGTCAACGCCAATATTCGTGCAAAATTCAGGTTATAGTCTTGTCAGACAACCCCAATTCAGGTAAAAACCACAGTGATGAACTGTTTGATGAAGTTTTACAGCAGAATTGTCCGGCGGCCGGAGACAGCGCCCTCGTCGGCGAACATGAGCGGAGAAACCGCTTTGGACAGCAATCGCGTCCAGATCGAACGCAAAGTGTTTTTCTTCGACATGAAAGAAAATGCCAGCGGGCGTTTTCTGCGCATAACCGAGGAGGTGGGCGGACGTCGCGACACCATCATCGTGCCCGCCACCGGCTTGCAGGCCTTTCGTGATGCCATCGACCGGCTGATCCGCGCCGAGCGCCGCACAAGCGGAAGGTGACCGACTCCGGTGGCCTTACGGCACGGGAAAACGGGCCGTGAGTTCCAGCACCTGCCGGTTGATGTCGGCCAGCAGGCTGGTGTTTTTGTAATCGCGCACTACCTCGCCGATCCAGCGGGCAATCAGGCGCATCTCATCCTCACGCATGCCGCGGGTAGTCAGCGCCGGCGTGCCGACACGGATCCCCGAGGTCACAAAAGGCGTCTTGGGGTCGAAGGGGATCATATTTTTATTGACGGTGATGCCTGCGGCATCCAGGGCTGTGGCAATGTCCCGGCCCGTGGCCTTGGCCGGCGCCAGATCCACCAGCATCAGATGATTGTCGGTGCCGCCGGAGACTATCCGCAGCCCCTCGTTCTTCAGGGCCTCCGCCAGGATCTGGGCGTTTAAGACTACCTGCTCCTGGTAGAGCTTGAAATCAGGCTGAAGCGCCTGGTGAAAACACACCGCCTTGGCGGCAATGATATGCATCAGGGGGCCGCCCTGCAGGCCAGGGAAAATCTGGCGGTCGAGGTCCTGGGCAAATCCAGCCTGGCACAAAATCATTCCGGCCCGCGGACCGCGCAGGGTCTTGTGCGTGGTGGTTGTGACAAAATGCGCATGCGGCACGGGATTCGGATGGCAGCCCGCCGCCACCAGACCGGCGATGTGGGCCATATCCACCATCAGATAAGCGGAAACAGCATCGGCAATCTGCCGGAACCGCTTAAAATCAAGAATACGTGAATAGGCGCTGGCACCGGCCACAATCAGTTTCGGGTGGTGCGCCTCGGCCAGGCGGGCCACCTCATCGTAATCGATCTGCTCAGTATCGCGGTTAACCCCGTAATGCATCACATTGTAATATTTACCGGAGAAATTCACCTTCATCCCGTGCGTCAGATGTCCGCCATGCGCCGGATCCATGGCCAGAATGCGATCGCCCGGCTGCAAAACCGTCAGATAAACCGCCAGGTTCGCCGAGCTGCCGCAGTGCGGCTGCACATTGACATGCTCGGCGCCGAACAGTTCCCGGGCCCGGTCGATGGCCAGGCGTTCCGCCTCGTCAACATGCTTGCAACCGTTGTACCAGCGTTTTCCCGGATAGCCCTCGGCATACTTATTGGTCAACACTGAACCGGTAGCCTCGCGTACGGCGCGGCTGACATAATTTTCTGAAGCGATCAATTCCAGGTTTTCGCGCTGGCGGAGTGTCTCATCGCGTAAAACCGCGAATATTTCCGTATCATTGTCAGCCACATCCACCGGATCGGCGGCGGAACAGGTGTAGGCGTGAATCTTGTTGACGCGCCGTTGATGGCGTTCACTTTGATCGAAATCCTCTTCCAGCCAGGCCGCGAGCACTTCAACGGCTTCGTCGATGCTGATCAACTCGCCTCCCAGCACCAGAATGTTGGCGTTGTTGTGCGCCCGGGCCATCCCGGCCATGCGCGGCGTCAGGCACAAAGCCGCGCGCACCCTTGGAAACTTGTTGGCGGTTATACTCATGCCGATACCGGTGGTACAAATCAAAATCCCCTGATCGACCTGGCCCTGCGACACCTTGCCCGCCACCAGCGCGGCATAATCCGGATAATCCACCGAATCGCGGGTAAAACAACCCAGATCCTCCGCCGTCACACCACGCCGTTGCAACTCCTCAAGCAGGGCGCTTTTCATTTCAAAGCCGCCATGATCGCTCCCCAAAGCAATATTCATTTGAATTCTCCACCTTTCAGGAATAACACCAGATCCAGCAGGGCCGAATTGATTTCGTCCCGGATTGTTCGATATACCTCCACGGAACCGCCAATGGGATCCGGAATATCCCGCGTGGCGCCATCTCCGAAATCCGACAGCATCCTAACCTTGCCGGCAGCAGCGGGATAACGCGCCTTTAGTTCCGTGGCATGAAAACGAGTCATTACCACAAGCAATGCGGCGGAGTCAACCATATCCTTGGTCAAGAGCCGGCTGCGATGCGGCGTCAGATCAATCCCCTTTTCAGACAGCACCTCCACCGCCGGAGCGCTGGCCGGCAGCCCGGCCGCGGCAAACAGGCCGGCTGAAGCAATCGACCAGCCCCTCACACCCCGCAAATGATGGCGCATAAGGTATTCAGCCATGGGGCTGCGGCATAGGTTGCCGGTGCAGATGAAAATCAACCGCCTGGGATGCTGACTGCTCATCGCGAGGTCGCCCCCGGCGACAGCGGATCCTCCGGCCCCAGCACGGGACTGATCTGGCACCCCAGGCCATCCACGGCAATTTCGACGGTATCGCCGTGGCGCAGGGTGCGCGGCGGGCGGCGCGCCGAACCGACTCCGGCCGGCGTGCCGGTGGAAATAACATCACCCGGACGCAGCGTAATGCTGGCGCTGATGTAGGCTATCAGAAACGGGATTTTAAATATCATGTCGGAAACGGCGGCATCCTGCATGACTTCCCCGTTGAGCCGGCAGGTCAGACGCAAGCGATCGATTTCCGGAACCTCATCGGGCGTGACCAGCCACGGTCCCAGCGGACAGAAGGAATCGGGCC
>JAIVGW010000116.1 GCA_020201415.1 Lentisphaerota bacterium | reverse complement strand
GTTGGGCATGAATACAGCCGGCGTGGGTCATTTTCTGCGCACGGCGGTCTACGGAACCACTGCCAGCAAATTCCGCGCCGGCGAGGATGAATACGATATAACCGTGCGTCTGCGCGAGGATCAGCGACAATCCACCGACATGTTGAACCAGATATTCATTCCTCAACCGGCCGGGAACCCCGTGCCGCTGTCAGCCCTGGGCACAGCCGATTATACCGGCGGACGTGGCGTCATAACCCGCAAAAACCGCAAAAGGGTAATTACCATCAGCGGCGACCTGCAACAGCGCAGCATTGATGCGGTGCTCAAAGACATTCAAGGCCAGCTGGCCGGCATGCGGCTACCGCCGGGATACACCATCACCTACACCGGTGAAAACCAGGAAATGAACGAGGCCGGCGCCTTTCTCTCCAAAGCCTTCATGTTGACCATCGGCTTGATTTTCGTCATTCTGGTGATCCAGTTCAACTCAGCCTTGACACCATTGATTATACTGGCCGCCGTGGTTCTGTCCATGATTGGCGTGATGTGGGGAATGCTGATCTGCGGCCTGCGCTTCAGCATCATCATGACCGGATTAGGCATCATCAGCCTGGCCGGCGTGGTAGTCAACAACGCCATCGTCCTGGTGGATTGCATCCGCCAGAGATTGCTGGAGGGGATGCCGGTCCGGGAAGCGGTAGTGACCGCCGGCCGCATGCGGTTCCGCCCCGTCCTGCTAACGGCCACCACCACCATTCTGGGGCTGCTACCGATGGCGGTGGGTTACAGCGTGGATATTCATTCCTGGCCCTGGAAAATTGTGGCCGGCGCCGAATCCAGCCAATGGTGGGCGCCCATGGCCGTGGCCATCATCTTCGGGCTGGGAGTGGCCACCATGATGACATTGATAATCGTTCCGGTCATGTTCAGTCTGGCGCACGGCACAGTCGCTTGGACCCTGCGCAAGCGCCAAGAGCGCAACAGCGATCAGGATTTACAAAACACAGACCCGAGCTGAGCCAAGGCCATCCGGAGCTTTTAACAGTCCAATCCAGCCCGACACGGAGAGGTGGCGGCAATCATAATTGCCAGGTAATGCGCAGCAATTCCACCGGCGGTTCGGAGACAGCGGCAACGCTGTTACCGGCAACAACTGCCGGTAACAGCAGCGAGGTTCCGGGCCTCATGACCAAGTCTCCGGCCCGCCCAACGGTCCGCAATACCGCCTGGCCATTTGCCAGAAACAGGGCCTGCGCCTGATCGGGCAACGGTATCCCCGCCCCTTCCGGGGCCAACCGCTCCAGTTGAAAGTAAGGGGTTTCCAGGAGCCGGCGGCGCTCGCCGGGCGTGGCCGGGCCGGGCCGGATCACACGCGGACGGGCAGTCCAATTGATTACCCGCAACGCCTGTTCCAGATGCAACTCACGCGGGCTCCCATCGGCGCCAACGCGGTCCCAATCGTAAACGCGATACGTGGTATTGGAATTCTGCTGCACTTCCAGCAACAGACAGCCGGCGCCGATGGCATGCACCAGGCCGCCGGGGATGTAAATCAAGTCACCAGGCCGGACCGCATGACGTTCCAGAAGGTCCGCCACGCGGCCTTGAAGCAAGGCCGATCGCAGAGCCTGCTCATCGGTCCCGGGCTTGAATCCGGCATATACCGCGGCATCCGCGTCGGCGGCCAGGACATACCAGGCCTCGGTCTTGGGCTCGCCAGCGGTCAGAGGCGCAGTCATATCGTTGGGATGCACCTGCACACTCAGGCGCTCACGTGCGTCAATCAACTTGATCAAGAGGGGGAAGCGCTCCGTTGCGACGTCCGCGCCAACCAGATCAGCGCCATATTGCGCCAGCAACTCATCCAACCGCCGACCGCGCAAGGGGCCGTCCGCCACAACGCTGACGCCTTCGCTACGGTCGGAAAACTCCCAGGACTCGGCATATCGTCCCGGCGGCAAATCGCGCTGGTAGCGGCGCGGAATCCGGTCGCCACCCCAGATGTAATCCTTGTAGGCAGGCATCAAAGGCAACGGATACAGTGGTATGCCAGTTTCCGACATCGCCCTTACAATCCCATGGCGGACAGATATTCGAAGCTGGACCGCAGGCAGTCGAACGGGTCCCGGAGGCATTTATCCTGCTCCACCGCATACCACTGCGTACCAGCGGCATGGCAGGCTGGAAGCAGGTGCGCCCAATCCAGGTTGCCCTCTCCCACCGGGGCCATGACCGGACCTTCCTTGACGATCACTTCCTTATCCTTGACATGCACCACGGGGATGCGCCCCTGGCAGCGTTCCACCAGCCGTTCCGGATTAAGCCCGGCATGCGCCACCCAGTAAAAATCAATTTCCAGCTGTAATTTGGGTGCGCCTTCCTCTATCAGGATGTCGTAAAGCGTTTCCCGCCCCTGACCGGTGCGGCAAAATTCATGGGAGTGATTATGATAACCGAAAGCCAAGCCGGCCGCATTGAGCTGGTCGATGACCGGCGCCGCCTCCTGCAGAAAGCGGCGGTAACCCGCCGCGCCGGCTTCTTTATATTCCCCAGGCAGACTGCCGATGGCGACATAGTTGCAGCCCAACTCCAGGTGAAAATCAATCTCCGCCGGTGTGTTGTTCAGCAGCTCGGCCCAGGCGCGGTGCGTGGCGATACAGCGCAGCCCCTGATCATCAAGCATTCGCCGGGCCTGTGCGGCGGTTACGGCGGGCGCCTCGCCATTCATGCATCCCACACCCGAAAGCTGCACCGCCTGGTAACCGATCTTACTGATTTTCTTCAGACTGTCTGCCAGCCCTTCCGGCGTTTTCAGGAATTCGCGAAGAGTGTACATCTGTGCGGCAATTTTCGAGGCCATGGAATATCCTTTCATAATGATTCGGCAGCACGCAAAGTCCGGCTGCCCGCAACCGCAATTAAAGCTTTATATTTAGTCCGCATACTTACTTATATATACACATAAAAGACAAACTTGCAAGAACGGTATGCAAAACCCTGTTAAGAAACACTATCTGTCATGCCGCCAAGCAGGCGGGTTCCCCGGCTGTATGTCACAGAGTTTCAAACCGGCCATCACGGAAGGTTACGCGCGGCGCCAGCCGGGATGCCACATCCTCCTGGTCCAGCCCCAGCAACCCCAGCGGATTGGCAAACCCAATTTGCCGGAGTTCATCCG
>JAIVGW010000350.1 GCA_020201415.1 Lentisphaerota bacterium | reverse complement strand
CGGCGGGGCGGTGCGCAAGACCGTCCGGCCCCGGTGATCGACTACTGCCAGGAAGTCCAATTGGAACTTGTGGCGCATGGCTGCGAGCCGGTCGCGGATTTCAGGGTCCTGCCAGGTCCGGGCGGCGCACATTTCCGCCAGTTCCCGCTTGTAGGCCAGCAGTTGCAGGACCGTGGAAAGCCGTTGCAGTTCGTTGTCGAAAACGGCGCGGGCGCTGTTGAGGTTCAGCCGCACCTGGTTTTGCGCTTCCACGACCACGCGCGAACGCACCATCCTGGTGGCGAATATCATGGAGACCGCGCCGAACATGATGACCAGCGCCGCGAATGATTTGAAAAGTCTGGCGCGCAGCATGGCTCTGGCTACTCCCGGCTCAGGTTGGCGCCCGCGGCGCCGTCCGTCCGGCCGCCGGACTGCCAGTGGACGTAGATTTTTTCCGCCAGTTCGAGCAGTTCTTCAATCTTAGGGTCAATTGTGCGCATTTTTGAGGGTGCTTTCCGTCAGCCGATGCAATCAGGCCTGTTTGTGGGCTTGGCATGCCCACCAGTCTGACATATTATCATTTTGTTGCGGTGGTACAAGCAGCATTTGCGGCAGGCTCCAGGGCTGGGTCGGAGCGTTATTTGCATTAATTCCAGGGCGCTGTGGACCAGCCAGCCGCTGAAAAAAGACACCAGCAGAATGCCGGCGAACGTCATGCTAACCGTCAAATGACAGCCGCGGCGCGGCTGTCATTTGTACGGTTCCGCAACATGTTCTACCCATCCTTACCAGAGCGTCCGAACGTAACTATACCCTTGTATGAGTTTGTCTTTCGTTAAGATTGTGGCATTCTCTTCTCTAGCCGTGGCCACAATGATCTGGTCTCCTGGGTCACCGTGAAATGGCTGCGGCAAAGAGGTGGAACGGTAAGCTATCGCAGGAGTCAGGGGAATGAGGCGAAGTTTTGGCATCGCCAGAGCTTCAGATATCCACTCTTCGGGGTTGCACGAAATCCCGAGTCGGCCTTTCTCGATGAGCTTGCTGAACTCCCAAGGGGAGATTGCCGAAAGAAGAAGCTCTTCATAGCGATGGAGGGTAGCCAGTAAAGTCTGGACTTTTGGTGACAGTTTTTTCGGGTTCATCTGCCACCAGATCCACGTATGGGTGTCGAGAACGTACTTCATTTGCACACATCCCACATGTCTTCACCGAGAGGGGTGATGATATCCTTCTCGAATACGAGGGCATCGGCAAGTTGTCCTGGGCGTGGCACCTCTTGGCTGATGGGAATCACCTCGGCCAGTGGTTTGCCACGTTTCGTGACAATAACCCGTTCTCGTGTCTCTGCGACTTGCCCAAGAACCTGTAGGGCGTGTGCCTTAAAATCCGTAATTGCTAATGTCCGCATGGTCGTATACCTCCATTTGCCGCAAGAGTAGTCATTTCTGGTGGTCATGTCAAGGGTCGTATTGTCTAGCAGAACCCCGGGACCGCCAGGCTCCAGCCTGGCATTTTTCACCGTGGCAGAGACAGGCTGGAGCCTGGCGACCCCGCAGAATCAGTCCGAAAGATGCCAGTCTTATCTGTCTTCTTTTCTCTTCCGAACAGAAAGATCAGCAGCACCGGTGCCGTTGTGCGGGCTTTGCTGGCGGCCTCAATGTTGCCGGACGGAATCGGTGTTTGCGTCATAGTCAACTGGTGGTCTTGGCCCGGGCGCCCCGGGCGGCGGGATGGGCCTCACGGAAGCGGACGGGCAGGGGTTTGATACCCCAGATGTCGCCGGCGTATTCGGTAATGGTGCGGTCGCTGGAAAATTTACCCATGTGCGACACGTTTATGATCGCCTTGCGGACCCAGGTTTCCCGGTCCAGGAAGGTGTTGGCCGCCAGTTGCTGGCTGTCAATGTACATGCGGTAATCAGCCAGGTGCATGAAGTAATCGCCGTCCGCGGTCAAGGTCCGGTGAATGCCTTCAAACAGGCCGGGATGTTCCGGACAGAATTCGTCATGGACCAGGGACTCCAGCACATTTTGCAGTTCGGGGTCATTTTCCAAAAACAGCTCCGGCCGGTACGATGGCCGCATTTCCGCGATCTGTTCCGCCCGGTGCCCGAAAATGAAGATATTGTCCTGGCCCACGGCCTGGGCGATTTCAATATTGGCGCCGTCCCAGGTGCCGATGGTCAGGGCGCCGTTCAAGGACAGCTTCATGTTGCCCGTGCCCGAGGCCTCCATGCCGGCGGTGGATATCTGTTCAGACAGATCGGCGGCGGGAATGATGACCTCCGCCAGGGAAACTTCGTAATCGGGCATGAAGACCACCTTCAGGCGGTCCTGCACGTCCCGATCATGGTTGATGCGGGCGCCCAGGCTGGTGATCAGCTTGATGATGTATTTGGCGATGGTGTAGCTGGGCGCGGCCTTGGCGCCGAAAATGAAAGTGCGCGGCACCATCTCCTGGTGCGGGTTGGCCTTGAGCTGGTGATATAGCGTTATGATGTGCATCACGTTGAGCAGTTGCCGCTTGTACTCGTGCAGGCGCTTGACCTGCCGCCGGCATGGGCTTCCAGCCGGCGCAACTGTTCCAGATCCTTGATCCATTTGTCGCCGATGGTCGCGGAAATCAGGCCGGCCAGCGCCGGATTACATACCAGCAGCCAGCGGCGCGGGGTGATGCCGTTGGTCTTGTTGTTGAATTTACGCGGCCAGATTTCCTGGAAATCATGAAAAACGCGCTGTTTGATCAGATGCGAATGCAGTTCCGAGACACCGTTGACCGAGTGGCTGCCGATGATAGCCAGGTTGGCCATCCGTATCTGTTTGGGTTCGCTTTCCTCGATAATCGATACGCGCTGCTTTTTCTGAGGATCGGAAGGATAACGCGCCTCAACCTTCTGCAGGAAGCGATGGTTGATATCGTAGATCAGTTTCAGATGGCGCGGCAGCACCTTTTCCAGCAGCGGCGCCGGCCACTTCTCCAGGGCTTCGGGCAGGATGGTGTGATTGGTGTATCCCATGGTCCGCACCACCAGGTCCCAGGCCTTGTCCCAGGGCAGGGCGATCTCGTCCAGAAAAAAGCGCATCAGTTCGGCCACAGCCAGCGCCGGATGCGTGTCGTTAAGCTGGATGGCGGTCTTCTTGGGAAAGTCGTTCCAGTTGCGGTTGGACTTCTGGAAACGCCGGATCAGGTCGCGCAGCGAGCAGGAAACCAGGAAGTACTCCTGGATCAGGCGCAGTTCCTTGCCCGCCGAAGTGTTGTCGGAGGGGTACAACACCTTCGTGATGATTTCCGCCCAGTTTTTTTGCTGGGTGGCGTTGACGTAGTCGCCCTTATTGAAAACATCCAGACGGAATCCCTCGTTGGCCCGGGAACTCCACAGGCGCAGAAAGTTGACCGTGTTCACGCCGTAACCGATGATGGGGATGTCGTAGGGCAGGCCTTCGAACAACTGCCAGTCCACCCAGATCGGCACCAGGTTGCCGCGGGGGCCGCGGATGTTTTCCATGCGGCCGTAAACCAATACGGGAATGGTGTATTCCGGGCGGACCATCTCCCAGGGATAGATGTATTTCAACCATTGGTCGGGCCGCTCCCGCTGCCAGCCATCCTCCAGTTCCTGGCGGAACATGCCGTGTTCGTAACGCAGGCCGTATCCGTATGCCGGCAGTTCCATCGTGGCCATGGAATCCAGGAAACAGGCGGCCAGGCGGCCCAGGCCGCCGTTGCCCAGCGCGGCATCCGATTCGCAGCTGCAAAGCGTGGCGAAATCGAGCTTCATGCGCTTCATGGCCCGCTGCGCCGCCTCCGTGGCCAGCAGCGCGGTCATGTTGCTGGTCAGCATCCGCCCCATGAGAAATTCCATGGAGAGGTAATAGACCCTTTTGACGTTGTAACGCTGGTAGGCGCCCTGGGTGGCGATCATCTTTTCCACCGCCAGATCGCGGATCGTCAGGGCCAGGCTCAGGTACTTGTCGAAATCGGTGGCGGAGCCCCAGTTTTTGCAGCGGGTGAATTTCAGATGCTGATGCACCCGGTCGTAAATCAGGCGCTCGGTAACAGCCTGATTGTCGGCATGTCCGCGTTGGGCGGCGGGCTTGGTTTTCATGGGTGTCAGCGCGCCTGGGTGACGGTGATGCCCGGATCGATTTCCTCGCGCAGCACGCGCTCAATGCCCTGTTTGATCGTCATGGTGGCGTGCGGGCAGGAACCACAGGCGCCTTTCAACCGCAGGCTGACGTCCTTGTCCTTGATTTCAACGACTTCCAGATCGCCGCCGTCGGCCTGCAACATGCCGCGCAGATCTTCAAGTTTGCCGCGTATCCGTTCTTCCATGATCGACTCCTTAAGCTGGTTGATCTGTCAGGCGCCGGCAGCGGGCGCCGGCTGAATTCCGCTTTATGATGCCCGAAATCCAAGCCGCTTGTAAAGCAAAAACGCCGGGCCGCGGAATATGTTTTGCACGGCTGCGTCATTCTCGGCGGCTCGCCCCCGCCTTTGGCGCGGCAAGCCGGAGGTTTACCCCGCTCCTAGCGGGGGTTTGCCTTACCCACGGTAAATGCTTATGAAATGGTAGGGCGAGGTCTCCGACCGAGCCGTCTTGCCCGAGAATGACGCAGCCCGGAATCCCGGAATATGTTTTGCGTTTGACAGTCGCCTGCTGCGCTATTAATATTGTATGCTAACTATTCAAAGCCACAGACTTTGATGCGCCTGCAGTCATGGGCTTTTCTTAAGCCCATTCAGCGGAGAAGGAGGCTGGATGTCAAGGAGCGTATATAACGCCAGACTGCTTGCCGCGGGTATGTTTTTCCTGTTCAGTTTCCCCGTCGCGCGCTCCGAGCCGGAAGCAACCTTGCCGCCCTTGCGCAGCGCCAGTGAAATCGCCTATCCCCCCTTCTGCATCGTTGACGCCCAGGGACGTCCCGACGGGTTCTCCGTAGAATTGATCCAGGCCGCGCTGCAGGCCATGGGCCGCGAAGCTGTCATGCGCACCGGCGCCTGGGCCGAGGTCAAAGGCTGGCTGGAGCGGGGCGAGGTCGAGGCCCTGCCGCTGGTCGGTCGGACGCCGGAACGCGAGCTGCTGTTTGATTTCACCTTTCCCTACATGAAGCTTTTCGGGGTAATCGTTGTCAGGGCTGATAACCATGACATTAACGAACCGGCGGATCTGCGGGGGCGGCAGGTGGCCGTCATGCGCGGCGATAATGCCGAGGAATTCCTGCGCCGGGAAAATCTGGACGATGACCTCCGGTTGACCGACACGTTCGAACAGGCCCTGCAACAACTGTCCGCCGGCGAACATGATGCCATCGTCATGCAGCGGCTGGTGGCTGCGCGTCTGATCGGGGAGCTGGGCCTTGAAAATCTGCGCGTGATCCGGCAGCCGCTGACGGCTTTCCGGCAGGAGTTCTGTTTTGCCGCGCGCAAGGGCGATGCGGCCACCCTGGCGCTGTTGAATGAAGGGCTGGCCCTGGTCATGGCGGACGGCACATTCCGGCGGCTGCATGCCACGTGGTTTGCGGGCATGGAGTTGCCGTCGGATCGCCGGATCATCGTGGGCGGCGATCACAATTACCCGCCCTATGAATTCCTGGACAACGACGGCCAGCCGGCCGGTTACAACGTCGATCTCATGCGCGCCATCGCCCGGGCCGTGGGGCTGGAACTGGAGATACGCCTGGGGCCATGGGAACGCATGCTGCGCTCGCTGGAAGTTGGA
>JAIVGW010000349.1 GCA_020201415.1 Lentisphaerota bacterium | reverse complement strand
CCCACAATGCCGACCACGACATTGGGACTGAACCGCTCGATTTTCTCCGGCGGCAACCGGTAGGTGCTGTAGGCGCAGCAGGATCATATTCTCTGGGCCCTGCGCCTCGGTATTAACAATCCCTACGGCTACCAGATTGCCCATGGCTTGCGCCCGCTGGCCAGCCGCCAGGAAATGCGCCAGGCCCATCCGGAATATTATGCAATGTTCAAGGGAGAGCGCCGTCCGCAGGGCGCGCATGTCTGCTACTCTTCCGAAGCCCTGATCCAGGAAAATGTGCGTTATGCCCGGGCGCTGTTCGATCTGTATGATTACCCCATGGTTTCCGTGATGCCGGAGGATGGTTTCACGCATGCCTGTGAATGTCCGGAATGTCTGGCCCAGCGCACACCCGACCGCGGCGCCCAGGGGCGTTATTCGGATTATGTCTGGAATTATGTCAATCGGGTGGCGCAGGAACTGATGAAGACTCATCCTGAAAAGTTGGTTTCCTGCTGCGCCTACAGCACCTACCGGTTGCCGCCGGAGAAAATCGAGCGGTTCAGTCCCAATGTCGTGGTCGGCATTGTGGGCGGGCGTGCGCCCTGGACTTTGGATCCGGATAAACGCGCGGAAGTGCGCGCCTTGCAACAGGCCTGGGCCGCCAAGACCGAAAAGAAAATATTTATCTTTGAAAACTATCCCTTCACCAATCGCATGAAATATTTCATTCCGCGCCTGTTTCCGCACGGCATAGCACAAAGCATGCGCGAGGTGCGCGATATCTCCTTTGGCGAATCGATCTGGATGGGCGAAAGCCGCGGACTGCACGCGCCGGAATTCAACCATTTGAATTATTACGTCACAGCCCGCATGTACTGGGATATTGATGCCGATATCGATGAACTGCTGGAGGAATATTGCCGGTTGTATTTCGGGCCGGCGGCTGAAGTCATGCGGACCTTCATCGAGCATTGCCAGGCGCATGCCGGCGCCATGCGCGTCAATCCGCATCCCAGCCGTAAAACGGAGGTGATCGCGTCGATCGACCGGGTGTTCGAGCTGCTGCATGCCGCCCGGGCCCGGGTGGAACCGGGGACCGTTTATGCCGAGCGCATTGATAAAATGGCCGCATGGCTGTCAACCCTGCAGGAGATGCGCGATCAAATCGCCCAGGGCCGGGAGAATGTGCCGGAACTGGCCATACGTGAAATTCCCAACCCGCAAGTCACGCTTGACGGGCAACCGGATGAACCGGCCTGGCAGGATGTAGCCTGGCAGGCTTACCGCGACCTGACCACCGGGGAAGAGCCGGTCATCAGGACTTTCTTCAAGGCCTTCTGGGGTGATAATGCGCTCTATCTGGCGATTCGCTGCGAAGATCCCGATACGGCCAACCTGAGCATCACGGCTCCTCAGAATGATGACACCCGCATCTGGCGGGGCGATGCCGTGGAACTCCTGCTGGAGACGGATGAGCATTCATTTTACCAGATGGTCGTCGATCCGGCGGGCTCGCTGACCGATCTTGACCGCAATGTCACCAAGAGCGACTTGAGTTGGAACTCGCAGGCGCTGGTTTCAGCGCGGATCGCTGAAGATGCCTGGTATTTGGAAATGAAGATCCCCGTGGTGGATTTCAGTGACGATCCGTTGAACAATCTCGTCGGCCACAAACCCACCCGCGAGATGCCGTGGCACTTCAATTTCTGCCGGCAGCGGCTGCGGGAGGATGGCAATGAGTTTACCGCCTTTGCGCCTACCGGCAGCCGCATTTTTGCCGTGATGATGAAGTTTGCCAAGATGTATGTTGAATAATATTCAGGTAAAACCAAAAGGGAGGTATTAATGATGAATAAACGCAAGATCATGGCGGTCGGCGCGCATGCCGATGATATTGAATTGAATGTCGGGGGTACGCTCGCGAAGTATCATGCCGCCGGATACGAGGTGGTTTATGTGATGTCCACCAATAACTTTTCCGGCGGCTGGAGCACGCTCGGCCCGGACGGCAAAAAAGTATCGCGCCATCCGCCCCATCATGAACTGATGCCGCAGCGCAAGCTGGAGGCCGCCGCCGCGGCAAAACATTTCGGCGCCGTGCCGGTCCATCTGGATCATCCGCAACGTCATTATAACGATGATGCCGGAAAACGCCTGGAATTGCGCTATGGTTGTGAGTTGCCGCGGGATTTGCCGGCTGATATCCCGACGATTCTTACGGCCTATGAGGACAAGCCTTCAATCAAGCGGCTGGCGGGCCTGATCCTGGAGCATTGTCCGGAAGCCGTCCTGACCCACGGTGTCGCGGCCGGCAACGTTGAGCATTTCGCCACCTGTCTGCTGGTGGCCCAGGCCTACCATCAGGCGGTAGCGGCAGGGCATCGCGGGCTGCTGTTGCAATGGCTGGAGCTGGGAATCACCGCTCATGGCCCGTTGAATTATGTCTGGAACTCCTTTGTGGATATTTCGGATTATACGGAAGCCAAACTCGCGGCTGTGGCGGAGCATGCCTGCCAGATTCCGGATGTGTCCACCCTGGACCTGCCGGAATGGGGGCCGGCCTGCGGTTGCCGCCAGGCCGAGGTGTTCATGGTTGTGGCGGGCTTGCAGCCGCCCGGCCCACATCAAGCGTTTTCGCTCGAAATCATGCGCAACAGCCGTTAGAGTTGCTTCCAAAAGTCCGGATGGTTGCGACGACGCGCAACCCTCCAGCGCAATACGCAGTGGTTTTATTCATATTTGGAGGGTTTTGCTTTGTCAAAACCGATACCAGTTGGACTTTTGAAACTGAATCGTTAGTCTGCATTATTCATGGATATTAGTTTAATTGCATTGTTGCTGATCGGTGCCGGCGCGGCTTTTACCCAGGGCTTCAGCGGTTTCGGTTTCGGCATCACTTTCATGGCCATGCTCTCGCTGGCGGGTCGTGATATGGAACGCGCCAGTGTGTTCGTGTCGATCACCGTAATCATGATCGTAGTTACGTTGCCCACGGGTCTGCTAATCACATTGCCGCTGGGCTACCGCTTCATCTTGAATTACGGCGACATGCCGGTCAGTCAGATCGTGCTGGGGGTTGTCCTGATGCTCTTTGCCTTTAACAGGATGCGCAAGCCCCATGTCAAACGGCATATTCCATCTTTGTTGGCGCCCGTCTTCGGCATGTGCAGCGGTTTGCTCTCCGGGGCCTTCTCCAGCGGCGGACCGCCGGTGGTGATGTACCTGTATTCGCAGGAGGATGATCCGCGCATGGCCGTTGGAACGGCGCAAGCCGTTTTCCTGGGCGCGGGCATTTATCGTCTGGCGGTAGTCATGGCCGGTGAGCGTGGCATTTCGGAGCAACTGCTCGTGCAGTCCCTGCTCGTGGCTCCCGTGATTATTGCCGCCACGATCATCGGCGCACGCGCCGCGCGCAAGTTCAGCGTCCGCCCTTTTCTGCTTACGGTGTACGGGCTGATCCTGTTTGCCGGACTCCTGAATATTGTCCGGGGCCTGAAGAATTATTTTGCGGTGTAGTAAACTCTTAGAAGAGGACAGGTATGGCTTTGCATATCACTGTGGAATCAGAACGCCTGGTCACCCGCGCCGGCATGCGCGCCCCGCATTTGTTGAAGCTGAAAAATGGCGATCTGCTGTTGACGTTTCACGTGGACCCCGACATGCATTTTGCCCGGCGGGTCGGCATGCGCTCATCCGATAACGGCCGGACCTGGCAGGACGATCCGCCGCGCAATTACAAGGAAATGGCCTGGGGCGAGTTGGCAAACGGCGTGGTGCTGACTTTTGATCGTGATGCCTTCGAGCAGCATCCCGGAGTTTATCTGGGGACTTATTACCGCTCGGAAGACGGCGGACGGAGATTCCGGGGCCCCTTGGAATCGCGGCAATTCATTCCCCGCACCGCCAGTCGGGATTATCCGGTTTCAACCCGGCATTATCCCGAGGAACACCACGTTCAATACAAATTTTACAGTCCCGTGCCTGCATATTATCAACCGTTGGTGGCCAAGGCCAGTTGCCGGCGCGGGTTCGGGTTCTGGCGCTATATCCTGGAAGATGACGCCCGTCTGCTGGTAGCCATGCAGGGGTACTTCCACGGCGATGTGGCCCAGCGCAGCATCCTGGCGGCTTCGGAGGATGAGGGGCTTACTTGGCGTTTTGTTTCCACCATTGCCTATGAGCATGACCGGATGAGTAACGGCATCTGCGAGCCGGCGCTATGTCGCACGGCGGACGGCAACCTGTTGTGCGTCATGCGGCGGCACGGTGTGGCGAAAAAAAACATGGCCCAGTGCCGCTCGCTTGACGGCGGGCGGGCCTGGACGCCGCCCGAGGAGTTGCCGGCCCATGGCGTTGATCCCGATCTTTGCCTGATGTCCAACGGCGTGCTGGCCTGTACCTACGGCCGGCCAGGACTGCACCTCATGTTCAGTGAGGACGGTTGCGGCCAGGCCTGGGGCTACCGCACCGAACTCGGAAGCTGCCGCAGTTCGGCCCAGATGGGCATGGTGGAAATTGAGCCGGGGCGGCTGCTGATAGTCTATGACCAGGTGGATTCCAATGCGCCGGAAGCCGGCCGTCGGCCGGAGCATTGCAGCATCCGGGCCCTGACCGTCAAAGTGTCGCGCTGTTAAAATGCGTCTGACTGATTCGAACAGCGGAAAGCATGGAATATGAGTGAAGCCGTTATAACAATGGCGTCAGTTTCAAAAGTCATATCACAAACGGTTTTGACGAAGCAAAACCCTCCAAACATTAATAAAACCGTTGTGTTTTATGCTGGAGGGTTGCGCTTCGTCGCAACCGTCCGGAGTTTTGAAAGCAATTCAATGGGGAGCACAATAATATGCGCTTAAAGATTGAAGTGGGCGAGCATGCGGTGGTGACGCAAGCCGCGGTGCGCGAGCCGCAGTTGTTCAAGCTGCGGTCCGGTGACCTGCTGTTGACTTATCATGTGCAGCCGGATGTGCATTTCGCCGAGCGCCATGGGTTGCGTTCGCGGGATGGCGGCCGGACCTGGGAGGACGAGCCGCGCCGGGCGCACCGCGAGCAAATGATCGGGCAGGGCGCGGACGGTACCGTGCTGGCTCCGGACATCTACACTTTCGAGCGCCGGCCCGGCGAATATGTCGGCGCGTATTTTCGTTCCGATGATGGAGGCGCCAGTTTTACCGGACCGCATGAACTGACGCTGCTGATTGATCGTGTGGCTTCCCGGGGGTATCCCGAGCCGGAGCATTTCCCCCCGGAGGATCATCCCCTGTATAAGTTTTATCAACCGTTGCCGGATTTTTACCGACCAACCGTGGCGCGCGCTTCCCAACGCCAGGGGCCGGTGTTTTGGCGTTGCCTGGTTGAACATCAGGGCCGCTGGCTGGCAACCATGCAGTGCAAGTATCACGGCGACAGTTTTTACCGCACCGTGCTGGTGGCCTCGGAAGATCGCGGGCGCACCTGGGTGTTCGTGAATAATATCGCCGATTTCCGCGACGGTGTGCCGGGGGACGGTTTCTGCGAACCGGTCCTGTGTCGCACGGCGGACGGCAACCTGCTGTGCGTGATGCGCCGTGGCGGCAATCTGCCCCTGGCGCAATGCCGTTCCCTGGATCATGGCCACAGTTGGAGCGCGCCCGAACTGCTGGTGGGGCATGGCGTCGATCCCGACCTGTGCCTGATGTCCGGTGGCGTGCTGGCATGAGGATAAACTTTTCATTTTCACTGACAAGACTCCATTAGCCCTACAGGCCGAACAACTATCTTCGCTGCATCGTTTTGCTCTTACCTTTTCTGCTTTTATGTTGCATGATCATTATCCGGCTGTTCCGGGATGCGGCCGGACAGGTCCCGGGCCAGTCCGGGAATCAGCCGGAGGGCGTTTTCATAGTAGATGGCGCGCAGCACGCCGTTCGGCAGATCCAGCCCGGTCATCTTCCAGCGGTACCGGCCAAACGCGCCGTCGTAGTCCGGCGGGATGATGTCGCGGTCGTCGGTCTCGAGGAACCGGAAATAGCAGGCGTACATCCCGTTTGAGGCCGGCATGTCGGTTCCGAAGTAGACCCGATCCCGATAACGGATCAGGAAGTCCCGCGCCTCGTCGGGCCGCTTGCCGAGCTCGTCGATACGGGCGGAGCAATCGATGAAGGCGTTCGGGCATTCGTCCAGCAGCCCGGCGACATAGGCGAGGTTCTCCGGCCAGTTCGCACAGTGTGGCAACAGGAATGTCGTTGCCGGATGCGAGCGGACGAGGTTCCGGTAGTTTCGCTGCAGGATTTCGAACGACGGGTATTTCGGGCCGTGGAATCTCCAGGAAGGATACTTCTTCAACGTTTCATAGTGTTCGTTGTCGGGCGTCGGCGGTTGGAAGAAGCCGATGGGATCGGCCTGATGGATGAGGACCGGGATCCCGAGCCGCGCGCATTCGGTCCATACCGGGAACAGGCGTTTGTCGTCGCATGCAATCAGACTGCCTTGTCCGTCGCGGTAGTGCAGGCCGAATTCCTTGAGCAGTTTTAGTCCCCGCGCGCCGTGCCGTACATCCGCGCGCAGGATATCCAAGGTCTCGTCCACAAAGGCGCCGGCATCCTTGAACAGGGGTTCGGTGAGGGGCCGGGTGAACGTCGCGGTGGTGAATCCATAGAAGCGGCCGGTATATCGGTCCGCCGCGTGGTGTACGAAATCTTTGAAGCGGCCGGGTGCCACGCGGTACCCTCCGTTCACCCATACGATGCGTACATTGGCGGTCAGATCGCAATAGCACAGGACGCCCGCCTCATCCATGACGCGGACTGCCCGGTCCACATTGTCCCATGCTCCCCACAAATGGTTATGGGCGTCAATGACTGGAAACCGCGCCCGCCGTGCCGTGCCGCCTGAAAATATGGATGCCGAATCGCTCATTTATTGTGCACTTATCAGGTCATGATGTAGTAGAGCGTCAGCGCCGTGGCGATGACCATGGCCGCGGGGCCGAGTAATCCGCGCAGACTGTGGTAGAGGTCGGTGTGGAAATGCTCGTTGGTGACGATGAGGCAGACATGCACCGGTGAAAGCATTTGCCCCATATGCCCGCTGGCGTAAGCCAGGGCGGCGCTGGCCATCAGCAGATTGAGCGGTGGCTCCGGACCCAGCATGCTGATGATCACCGGGAAGCTGGCGCCGACAAATCCCACGGCCAAGCCCGTGGTGAGGCCGGCAATGAAAGGCAGCAGCATCACCATGGCCACCATGGGAATCCCCCAGTTTTTCATTTCCAACTGCATGAGCGTGATGGGCGCGGTGCCGTCCGGGAGCGGCGCTTCGATGAAGGCGCCATAGGCGCGCACGGCGGCGACAATCAGCGCCAGTTGCAGGGTTTTGTTGGAAAAGATAATGGCGCGCCAGGCTGAGCGCGGCAGGGGGCGCCAGCGCTCCAGGACCAGCATGGCCAGCAGGATACCGAACAGCATCGGCAGGTAGCGATTAATGTCCGCCAGCGCGGGGTATCGGCCTTGTCCGGCGGCCAGCAGCAGGCGCAACACGGTGTAACCGCCGATTACGGTGAAGATGGGGCGGCAGAGGCTGTAGAGCGGTTCCGCGGCGGCCCGCTCGACTTTTTCAGGGATGTCATGCCGGATGCGGCGCAGCAGGAAGATATAACCGCCGGCAATGGTGGCGCATGAAAGCGGCAGGCCCACCAGCATGACCTGCCAGACTTCCAGCCCGGTGAGATGCATGGCCAGCAAGATGCCCGGATATAGCGGCCACCAGAATTCCCAGACGTGCCGGAACCAGTAATTTGCCCGCGCTTTTAGGATGGGAGCGGTTGCGCCGGTCTGGTCGCAACTGTCCACCAGCGGCGCGGAGAATATGGCGCCGCCGGGCATGGGCAGGAAGCCGATCACGGCCGGCAGCACGGCCATGGCATGCCGTCGGCCCAGCCGCCGCCGGATGGTTTCCACCATGTCGCGCATGATGCCGGCCATGGACATCTGCGTCGATAGCCAGACCACCAGGAAAATCACGGCTATCAGCAGGAAATTATCCACGCTCCAAAGGCGCTCCAGCGCTATGCGTAGGCCCGCGAGCAGGGTGTGGCCGGTCAGTGCGCCCAAGGTAAATGTCCCCAGCAACACGCTGGCCGGCAAGTTGCCCAGCAGGCGATTGGCCAGCAGGATCAACCCGAGTGAAATGGCCAGCTTGCCCAGCATCGGGATGGCATCGATGACTTCTATTGAGATCACTGGATTTGGTCCAAATGTCTTTTAGCCGCAGTCGGCCAGGTCGTATTCGGCCTGGATATAAGGGTGGGCCGGGTCGTATTGCGTCAGAGTGCGCGGCTGGTCCACCCGCCCCACCGGCCGCACCTGTGGGCCGGCCGGCGTCCCGGTATGTTCGTCGCCCAAGTCCTTGCGGCAGGCCTCAATCAACTTCAGCAGGCTTTGCACTATTTCCGGGTGGGCTTCGGCCACATTGGTGGTTTCGCCGATGTCCTGGTCGAGATTGTACAGTTCCAGCAGTTTTTCATTGTCCGTGCCCGTACTGCGGGTGACAAACATTTTCCAGGAGCCGCTGCGCACGGCGTGCAGGTGGTTTGAGCGGTAATAAAACAGGGCCTCGTGCGGCGAGCGCGCGCCGGGCATCTGGCGCAGCAGGGGGGTTATGTCCTTGCCGTCGATAACCCGGTCGGTCGGTATCTGGCCGCCGGCCAGGCTGGTGAAAGTGGGCAGGAAATCCATGGCGGTGAGCAATGCGCTGCTGCAGGCGCCGGCGGGAATCTGCCCCGGCCAG
>JAIVGW010000115.1 GCA_020201415.1 Lentisphaerota bacterium | reverse complement strand
CGCCACACCCGCCGGCCCGCCTCCGCAGACCAGCACATCTGAATGATCAACGACTGGCGTGTGTTTTTCTTTTTCCAGGATCGTATTCATGATTTATCGTTCAATGATTCCATGATTCCATTTTTTGCATGAGATTCAATTTTTCATCGTACATTCACCAGACGCGCCACACTATACACGTTTCAACAAAAATCACAAACGGGGTTGATACCGGCCGAATTTGAGTGGATCGAGCAAGGATTCCTCGCCAGTCGGCGAAAACGCCTGGAATTCCGAGCCAGCATCCAATAACCGCCGCCGGCCGATATTGAAATGCCAGGGCCAGCCATGGCTGGGCGCTGTGCCGACCACGAAATGCAGGGGATCGGTCGCTCCTTCGGCCTCCCCGACTACCGGAATACGGATCTCTACCGACCAGAAATCGTCATTAACATGCGCCGCGACTTCGGCGTTCGAACTCCAACGTTCACGGGCGCCGGTTTCCTCCGCCATGTCCATATCAAGCAGAGCGCCGGCCGGGTTGACCACCAAGCGGTAGTAAGAGTGGATATCGGTTTCCAGCAGGATTTCAATATAATCACCATCCAGAATCGCCGGATCGCCATTGCGCACGGTGGTCACAACCGGCTCGCGGCCGGGCTGTTCCCGGCAAATCACGCCGAAATACATATGATCATTATAGTAACGGATGTAAAACGAGGTGGTTAATTCCGGCCGGCCGCCGCTGATGGCGTCTCGCATCCCCGCGCCGTAAAAATGTCGGCGCCAGAACGGCTCTTCCAGCTTACCGTCCAGCATAAAGGTGGCCATGGCCTGTTCCCAGCCGTGCCCGACAATCGTACGCAGTCCGGTGAAGACCGGCACTTCACCACGGGCTGCGGTCATGGTCGCTTCGTGCCGCACACTTTCCAACGGCTGCAGTTCAGAGAGGATCACATCGATACGCTGACCGTAAACGGTAGCCCCGGCCACTTCCCGTGCCGCCTGCAGGAGTTCCAGAAAGCGGATGCGCTCCTCAAACCCGATTTCGCCGAAAAGGTATCTTTTATTCATAAGCGCGCGCGGATAGGCGCCTTCGGCAAATTCAAAGGCCTGCTGCATCAATTCCGCCGCCGGACCGTAAAACAGGCGGTAATATTCATCCAGCAGCAAGTCCAGATCCTGATCCGCATCCCATAAAAAAGCGGCGTTGACATAAAGATTCAGGTGATTCAAACCCGGCTTGGCAAAATACACGTCGGCCATGTCGATCCGGATGCGCGGCACTTCATTCCAGTCACCGCGCGACACCCCCTTGAGCGCACGCAGTTCCTTGGCAAAGGCTCTGGTATGAATCAAGGGGAACGCCGCGGGCCGCGATCCGCCGACATACAGATTGTTTTCCACGCGCAACAGCCGGTGCGGCGCCAGTTTCACGCGCCAGCCTTCAACCAGCTCCATGAATTCATCCCAGCGCTCGGGATCCTCCAGGAAGGGGCGCCCGACATTGGTGATAAACACCGCCACGTTGGGACTGAAGCGGTCGATGCTTTCCGGCGGGGCGCGATAACTGGCATAGGCGCCGCAGGTGATCAGACGATCCGGATGGGTCTTGTACACCTCCCGGGCCACGCGCTCGACGAAGCCCCAGACCATGTCGGAAGTCGGCAGTTGTTCGCATTGCTCACAGCGGCAAGGCCGCAGGCCGTCCTGGGGCCAGAGCGAAACCGCCGCAACATCCATTTGGTCGAACATGGCCCGGGCAAACCGGACCGCCTCTTGCTCAAGTCCCGGCGCGGAAAAACAAGCATGTCCCGTGCCGTGCGTTTGCGTATCCCGTTCGCCGTTGATCCAGGCATAATAATCCGGATGCGCGGCGCGCATCGCGGGGTGCCCGTGAACCAACGTCAGACCATGGGTATGCTTGGCATGCGGCCCCAGCACTTCAGCTTCGGAAAACATGCCGAGGCGGCGCTCCCACAACAGATCCGGCACGGCGGAAAGGAAATAGGTGCCATGCCAATGACGCAGCGGATAGTCGGGTCTCACGGTGCGATCAAGGCGCGGCAGCCTGATGGACGTCTGCAAGGGAACCACTTCACCCAAAGCGCCGGGCATATACCAGCGCACGCCAAGGTCGCGTAAAAAGCCGCAGACTGCATTGTAGGATCCGCCCAGGTCATTGTTCCAGATACCGGTGCGACCATGATACCGGCGGAAAGCGCGCGTCATGGGATTTACCCACATGCCCCCGCTCAGTTCCTCCCAGACTTCCTGGGCTCTTTGCATCTCGTTCTGGCGGACCGCACAAAGTTCATTCGGCTCGAAATCGGCATCCTGTCCGATCAGCGCCAGCCAGTCCGGTCCGGAAACCATTCGGTAGGCACCATAATCCAGACCGTCATCCGTGATTTGTTTCTGGTCGGTATAGCTGCTGCGTCCAACATAATTTGTTACCGGAAATTCCGGATCCGGAGCCTGCCGGATCGGCAGTTCGGCCCCCGATACCTTTTGAATATAATCGCGTAAATCCTCCGCCGCCAGTTTGGTCAGACGCGGCGGTTCCGGCGCCGTCACGATGATTGCCCGTGGCGTACCATCCTTTACCAACCACTCGTCATAGGTATCGGAGCCTGTACAGGCCGATATGCCACCCAGGCAACCGGCGCATAATATAACAAAACCATGCTTGAGGTTATGTCGCATAATAATCACCTTTCCAGATACATTCAAAGCGCTACCAGCGCCGGTCCAGATCCGCCGGATACAACCCGCCCATGGCACGCTGATGACCGGGGCGCAGGTTAATGACTTCAAAGGCTGCCGGGAAATCCTTACTGGTTACCAGCGGCCAGATTTGATCAACCCAGATTGCCCGGGCGCGCGCCTCCGCATCCAGGTCCTTGTCGCCGCTGGCCCGGAAGAGCGCCATCTGGGCCTGCGCCGCCAACAGCAACCGGGTGTAATCCAACCCGCGGCGGACAAATTCCACCCGCTGCCGATAACGCTCAGGCGCGTTGGCCAGGAGAGATGCGGCACGGTTCAGATGTGCTTCCGCCTGATTGAGAAATTCCGCCGTGTAAACCTCGGGTAGCGGCAATTCCTCATGAATGATACGCGCCGCGGCGGCTGCCATTAATTCCCAGTAAGCGCGAACGGCATCAGCCGCCGGACCGAATCCGCGCCGGTAATTCGGAGCGATTTGACCCCAGGCCAGGAAGCGCTCCTTATGCAGCGTCGCCAGATCGGAATTGCCCACGCGCCCGGTCCACTTGCGCTTGTGAAAACTGAACACCCCGGAGACAATGACATTATCATCCGGTACGGCGGCAACCGGCGGCGGCTGGGATGGTCCGTAAGCCATGATGAGCACATAAAGGTCCTGGCCGGGAAAGCGTTCTTTGAGTCCGCGCCCGAGATGATTGGCAAAAGTCACCTGGCGATCAGTCATAGCCACATATTCCTGACTGATACCGCGCCAGCTGTAGGTATAGGGCACACCCTGAGGATTATCCCAGGCGCGACAGTTGTCGCAAATGCAATAGCCGCTGAGAAACCCGTCGCCGGCAGAGGCATTGAAAACCTTGAGGTTGGGATTTTCATCAAGGGCCTCGGCCACATTATCCAGCCACTGCTCCCATACGGCGGGATTGGACTTGCACATTTTAACATTTTTCGGGCTGGGATATGGATGCTCCCCGCCACCCCGCGTGCCATCCGGTTGCAGCGCAAAATATTCAGGGTGCGTTGCATGATACTTGTCCCACCATGCCGAAAACCCATGCCCGCCCGGAATAGACAGCGAGTCGAGCAAGACCCGTTGATATTTCAACCAATTCTGATTGACATTGGGTTTGGTAGAATTAATTGACCAGCGCGTAAAAATCCCCGAACGACCGCGAAATCGCGGATAATGACGATGTCGGGTCACCGGCACGGCAATGGTATCACTGCGCAAAATATCCTCGCCAATTTCGCCCGGCCAGAGCCAACGCACATTCAAATAATCCTGGATAAAAGTGTAAACGGCGTTAATTGTGCCGTATTCCATCTGCAGCCCCATTATTTGCCCATGTTCCGGTAAACGCCAGTTGCCGCGCAATTGGATAATCATATGGTCCGGATCCCAGCGGTCGCGGCCGGCAATCACCAGGTTTTTTCCGTCACAGACGATCAGGATTTCCTCGGGATTGCGAAAATTAAAGTCAATTTCCGGAAAAAGCTCGTCGAGTTTGGGCTGGTACCCGACCCAGATGGCATGTTCCGGAACAGGATCAGGGCATCCATCGATCACTGCCGGGCGGGCGCCGCTGATTTTTTCGATATAATCAGCCATTTCGTTGGCCGCGCGAAGGGTGAAGGGCGGCGCATCCTCAAAAACGATTATTGGCAATTGAGCTACGCCATCCTGAACCAAAATCAAATCAGTCGCTGCCGATGGTTGGGGCAACGCCATCGACCACGCCTCCGTCGTCAAAAAGACCAGCATCATCAACATGAGCAATCTACAAGTTTTTAGCCCATTATCACGCATCTCTCATCTCCTATTTTCATACTCCCAGCATTCCTAAAATCCCAGCTTATCTCCCCAGCCCCATCCCCATCCCAGCATTCCCAAGGTCTTCAGCAAAATCTGTGGCTCAGTTCCTACACGCATGCTCTGGATAATGCAGCAGAGATATGCTTGTACGAGTAAGTGTACGCATACAGCGTCGGCAATTATTGTCACTATGCGAAAAGACATACAGCAATTACATCTTCTTGCGGGTCTGATCCAGATATGCGGTATCCAGCGGCTGGCCGGAACGATTGACTGTTACCATCACATCCAACAGATGCAAACCGGGAGTTTGGCCCGGATGGATCACCTCGACGGTGTTCTCGCCAGGGCGCAACCAGCCCGGTTCCAGGCAATAACAACGCCAATTTTCCCGATGCTCCGATGCCGCCGGCAAATGGCCATTGAACACCACATTCAGCTCAGTGTCCATATCGACCAGGGCCAGGCCGGGCCCCTCGGGAATACCGGTTTTGATTGAAAGCGTCAGGGCCGGTGATTTTGTCGCCGGCCGGCCTTCCGGTTTTTCGGCCAATTCAATGCGCACGACCTGACGTCCTCCCGGCAAAAGCGGCAGCGGCGCCTCGGGATTCAAGGTCGGGATTTGAATGAATGACTCATAGGGATACCCGCCGCCCGGCATCTTGCGGCACCCGCGCGCGCTGGCAAAATACACTTTGTCCATGGTCTGGAGCGCTTCCGGATCGCCCATTTCACTCCAGATCCGGCGCTGCGGATCGAAC
>JAIVGW010000114.1 GCA_020201415.1 Lentisphaerota bacterium | reverse complement strand
GAGCCGTCCCTACCGCAAGGGTTTTGCAAGAGCCTCAATGATAATTGCCGTCTGCCATCAGGAATTTCTTTTTTTCCGGCTGCAACGGGAAAACAAGGCATTAATATTCTGGAATGCGGCAGGACTTGACGCCGCTTTGCGTTTATGGCAGTTTCCACTGAATAACAGATTCTGATTGACGCCGCGGCCAGTTCCGCTAAACTATTGTTCAGGTTTTGTTGCCAGGATCGCAAGTTACATAATCAATACGGAGGAAGACATGTTGAAGGCTACCCTGATAAAATTGTTTACGGTGACCATTCTGTCGTGTTTGCTCGGCTCGACGGCACAGGCCCAGGGACCGACCGGCGACCAACCGATCCCTTTTGACGTACGCAAAACCGGAGTGGTTAATGTGATGCGCGGACCGGACGGACAGCCATCCGGCATCATGCTGGTAGTCACCAGCTACAACATTACCATGGACGAAGCCAGCGCGACACTTGCGGACCTCGACGGCTACAAGGTCCGGGTCAGCGGCACCTTCAGCTTCGACGAGGAAAACCGCCGTTGGATTACGGTCAAGGACGTTGAGACCCTCGCCGCCCCTGAGCCGGTCAAGCAGGAAGAAGCCCCTGCCGAAGAACCGGCGGAAAAACCGGCGGAAAAATCTGACGCGGAAAAACCGGCGGTGGCAGAAGCGCCCGCGGCGGCTCCCGCGGCGGAGTGACATGAATCAGGAAACTCCCGGCGCCGCGCCGGTGCGCACCCGCGTGGCGCCTTCCCCCACCGGCGCGCCGCACATCGGCACGGCTTACATAGCACTGTTTAATTACGCCTTTGCCAAACACCATGGCGGCCAGTTCATCCTGCGCATCGAGGACACGGACCAGACCCGTTCCACCGCTGCTTCGGAACAGGCCATCCTGGATGCACTGCGCTGGATCGGCATTCCCTGGGATGAAGGCCCCGACCGCGGCGGAGCGCATGCGCCTTACCGCCAAAGCGCGCGCACTGACATATACCTGGAGCATGTCCGGAAACTGACGGAATCCGGCGCGGCCTACCCCTGTTTCTGCACGGCCGCGCGCCTGGCGGAATTGCGCCGCAGCCAGGCGGGAACTGACAACAGCGGCTATGACGGATGTTGCGCCACCCTCGATCCCGCGCAGGCGGCGCGCCGGGCGGCGGCCGGCGAACCGCATGTGGTGCGTCTGCGGATTCCGACGGACGGCGAATGCGTCATGCAGGACCGTCTGCGCGGCGCGATCCGCATTCCCTGGCACAAGGTTGACCACCAGGTCCTGCTGAAGTCGGACGGTTACCCCACCTACCATCTGGCCAACGTGGTCGATGATCATCTGATGGGTATCAGCCACGTCATTCGCGGCGAGGAATGGCTCAGTTCACTGCCCAAGCACCTGCTGCTTTACCAGGCATTCCAATGGCAGGCGCCGGAATTCGTTCACCTGCCCCTGCTGCGCAATCCGGACAAGTCCAAACTCTCCAAGCGCCGTAATCCCACCAGCATCCTGTATTACCAGCGCGCCGGATTCCTGCCCGAAGCCCTGATCAATTACCTGGGGCTGCTGGCCTACAGCTTCCCCGACGGCCGCGAGGAGTTTACCCTGGCCCAACTGGCGGAAAACTTTGACATCGACCGGGTCAGTCTGGGTGGCCCGATTTTCGATCTGCAGAAATTGCGCAATTTCAACGGCCGTTACCTGCGCGGGCTCCCTCCCGCGGAACTCTGGCATAGACTGCAGGACTGGCTGCTGCGCGACGAAGTCTGGCAACAGATCGTCCCGCTGGCCCAGCCGCGCTTGAGCCAGATGACCGACCTGGTACCCCAGGCGGCCTTCCTTTTCGCCGATCGTTTGGATTATGCGCCCGACCAGTTGATCAAAACCGCGCCTGGCGGCGACGCCGCGGCCCTGGCACGGCTTTTGAAAACCGCGCAATGGGAAATGGAAAAGCTGCCGGAATGGGACAACGCCGCCGTGCGCGACCTTTTCAACCGGCTCGCGACCGTGGAAAACCTGAAGCTGAAGCAACTGATGCCGCCCTTTTATGTGGCCGTCACCGGCGCTCCGGTGGGGCTGCCGGCCTTTGACGCCATGGTCCAGCTGGGACGCGACATGACGTTGCGGCGGCTGCAATACGCCCTGGAAACACTGGAAACGGGCGGCGTAGCCTTAAAAGGACGCCAGCTCAAGGAATTCACCGCCGCATATCAGGCAGCTTACGGGAGTCCCGCATGAACAAGGATACGCCGGCGGTCGGCGACAGGCATTTCATCAAGGACATCATCACCGCCGACCTCCAGGCCGGAAAAAACGGCGGACAGGTGGTTACCAGGTTTCCGCCCGAGCCCAACGGCTACCTGCACATCGGCCACGCCAAATCCATCTGCATGAACTTCGGTCTGGCCCGGGAATTCAGCGGACGCTGCCATTTGCGGTTTGACGACACCAATCCCGCCGCCGAGGAAGCCGAATTTGTGGAGTCCATCAAGGAGGACATCCGCTGGCTGGGATGCGACTGGGGCGCCAACCTGCACTTCGCCTCCGATTATTATCAGCAGCTTTACGATTATGCCGAACAACTGATAAAAACCGGCAAGGCCTACGTCTGCACCCTCTCCACCGAAGAATTCAAGGAATACCGCGGTGGGCCTACCCGGCCCGGACGTCCCAGCCCCTGGCGGGACCGCCCGGCGGAGGAAAACCTGGATCTTTTCCGACGCATGCGCCAGGGTGAGTTCGAGGAAGGCGCCTTGGTGCTGCGCGCCAAAATAGACATGGCCTCCCCAAATTTACACATGCGCGACCCGGTGATTTACCGTATCTGCCGCACGCCGCATCATCGTACGGGCGACCGCTGGTGCATTTACCCCATGTATGATTTCGCGCATTGCCTTTCGGACGCGATCGAGGGCATCACCCACTCCATCTGCACGCTGGAATTCGAGGTACACCGACCGCTCTACGACTGGATTCTGGACGCCCTGCAAACTACCTGCCATCCCCGGCAGATTGAATTTGCCCGCCTGAACCTGTCCTATACCATGATGAGCAAGCGCAAATTACAGCAACTGGTCCGCGAGAAGATCGTCAGCGGCTGGGACGACCCGCGCATGCCCACCCTGGCCGGTCTGCGGCGGCGCGGCTGCCCCGCCGCCGCCATCCGCGAGTTCTGCCGCCGCATCGGCG
>JAIVGW010000348.1 GCA_020201415.1 Lentisphaerota bacterium | reverse complement strand
GAAGAATGGAATACTTGAAAAGCGGGATGGTTGTGCTGCTTGCCGTGCTGTTTTTGGCCGGCTGCGGGGAAAAGGCCGAAGAGGCGGCAAAGCCCACGCCTATGAAGCTGGTGCAGGTGACAAAAGTCGTGCAGCGGGAGCTATCGCGCACGCTGGCCTATACCGGCTCCGTGGAACCGGTCAAGGTGGCGCGGATGGCCTCGCCGGCGGAAGGTCCGATCGTGGCCTGTAGCGTACGCGAGGGCGATACCGTCGAGAAAGGGCAGGTCCTCGTGCGTGTCGGCAGAAGCCGCATTGCCGAGACAGGGCTAATAGCCGCCCGCGAGGAGCAACGGCGTCAGGAGTCCGAATTCAAGCGCGTCGAGCAACTGGTCAAGAGCGGAGCGCTGCCGGGCGACCAGCTCGATACCGTGCGCGCCAATCTGCGCCGCGCGGAAGCGCAGGTGGCGGCGATGGAGACCGGTGCCGATGACTACGCGGTCGAGGCCCCCTGGGCGGGCGTCGTCTCGCGCGTCTGGATATCCGAGGGCAATTATGTCGCGCCACGCACCCCGCTGGTGGAGCTTTACGACCCGGCCAGCCTGGTTGTACGTATGGCGGTTCCCGAGCAGCAGGTGCTGGCAGTCAGCGCCGAACAAGCGGTGGACATCACCTTGGACGCCTATCCCGGAAAGCGTTTCACGGGACGCATCACGCGGGTGTATCCCGAATTGGAACGGACTTCTCGCACCGTGACGGTGGAAGCCGTGCTGGATGCGGATATCCGGTTGTTGAGCGGTATGTTCGCCCGCGTGGATGTGGTGGTTGAGACGGTAAAGGAGGCGCTGGTCGTGCCCGATAATGCGTTGCTGGTCATGCCGGATGGCGCAACCGTTGTCTTTGTCCTCGATGGCGACAAGGCGCGGCGGCGCAAGGTGGAACCGGGATTGGAAGCCGGCGGCTTCATTGCCATCAGTAGTGGAATCGCGTCTGGCGAAACCGTAGTGACACGCGGACATGAGGCACTCAAGGACGGTGCCCCGGTCAAGGTGATGGGTGCGAAACCGGCCGATGGAAAGGGGCAACCGGCAGCATGAGAATTACGGACGTCAGCTTGAAACGCAAAGTGGCCGTGACGGTGCTCACCGTCGCAGCCATCGCGCTTGGAATTTTCTCCCTGCCGCGTCTGAGCGTGGACTACATGCCGGAGATCACCTACCCGATGGTCAAGATCCACATCTGGTGGCGGGGAGCCACGGCCGAGGAGATCGACACTAATATCGCCGACCCGCTTGAACGCGCCATGGCCACGGTGGATAATCTCGACTATCTTGACAGCTCCTGCATTGAAGGCATGTACACCCTGCTGGTGAATTTCCGCTATGGCGTGAACGTGGATGTGGCCTACCAGGACGTGATGGCCATCATGGGGCGCGTGAACCGTCTGTTGCCGGATGACATTGACCCGCCCGTGGTGATCAAGGCCGACCCCTCGCAGTTGCCGGTCATGGAAGTCACGCTGGCATCGGACCAGCGCAGCCTCGTCTGGCTGCGCGAATGGGCCGACAACTGGCTGGTGGATCGCCTGAGCACCGTGTCCGGCACTGCCGGGGCGGAGGTGGTCGGCGGCATGGAGCGTGAGATCCGCGTCCATCTGGATCCGGAACGGCTGAATGCCTACGGGCTTTCCCCCGATAAAGTCGCGGCGGCCCTGCGCGACGAGAACCGCCAGATCTTCGCGGGGCGCGTCACAGTCGAGACGCGCGAGATCATCGCCCGCACGATGGGCGAATTTGAGAATCTGGATGAAATCCGCGATACCGCCATCGCCCGCGGCAAGAATGGTGATCTGGTCTATGTGCGCGACGTGGCCCGTGTCGAGGATTCCCATGCGGAGATGCGCGTTAACACCCGGTTCAACGGGCAGCCCTGCGTCAAGGTCAATGTGCTCAAGCAGGCCGAGGCCAATACCGTGCAAGTGGCCCAGGCAGTCAAGGACAAGCTGGCGGCGCTGCGCGCGGACATCCCGGCGGATATCGAGTTCGGCGTCGTGGAAAACCAGGGCGACTACGTGATGGGCGCCATCATGAGCGTGCGCGACTCGGCCATCCTCTCGGCGATCCTGGTCGTGCTGGTGGTCTATCTGTTCCTCGGCCACTGGCGCCAGGTGGCCGTGATGCTGGTGGCGCTGCCGGTGACTTTGCTGGCAAATTTCTTCATCATGTATCTGGCGGGTTTTTCGCTGAACCTCTTCTCGCTGGGCGGACTGGTCGTGTCGCTGGGGGTCATTCTTGACAACTCGACTGTGGTTCTCGAGAACATCACCCGGCTGAAGCACCAGGCAGAGGCGCTGAAGCACGGCATGAGTTCTGATTTTGTAGGCAAAGGAACGGCAGAAGTCGGATCGGCTATTGTGGCGGCAACCCTGACCTTCCTGGGCATCTTCCTGCCCTTCCTGATCGTGCCGGGGCTGGCCTCGCTGCTGTTCCGTGAACTGGTGATGGTGGTGGCCTCGATCGTGCTGCTCTCGCTGCTGGTGGCCATTACGCTGACCCCCTTCCTGACCGATCTGATTGTAATGCGCGCCAAAACACACGGACGCGCACGGGGACTGGCCGCGGCCTTCGACTTCCTGGTTGATCGCGTGACCGTCGGCTACAGTCTGCTGCTGCACCATGCCCTGAAAGTGCGTTGGATACTGCTGGTGGTTTTCGCGCTGCTGTTTATCGGGGGGTTCGGCCTGGCCAAGCGCACGGGCTCCGAGTTCCTGCCCAAGGTGGATGACGGACGCGTCATGGTCAAACTCAAGATGCCGGCGGGCACCTCGGTCGGCGAGACCGACCGCATCCTGGCGAACGTTGAGAAGCAGGTGGCCGGGCTGCCGGAAATCAAGAGTGTGTTCACGATGGCTGGCGGGCGCGTGTGGGGCCTGGCCACCTACGAGATCGCGCAGGAGGGCGAGGTGGACATTCTGCTTAAGCCCAAATCCGAGCGGGATCTCAGCACGGTTGAATTCATCGAGAAGATCAAGCCGCTGGTGAAGAAGGCGATGGCACCGGGGGCGAATATGCCCGTGATGCAGATGAAGACCAAGGGCATCCGCATGATCGGACTGCAGGACGTGGAAGTCAAGGTGCAGGGCTCGGAGATCATGCCGATCTACGAGTTCGCCAAGCAACTCGCTGCCCAGCTCGGGCAGACGCCCGGTCTGAGCGG
>JAIVGW010000347.1 GCA_020201415.1 Lentisphaerota bacterium | reverse complement strand
GTCGTCGCCCGCGGCATCCACGATTTCATCGCAGGCGCCTTCCACCACGATGTTCCCGCCGTGCTTTTGCATGAAGTCGGCGGTCAGGCGCATGTTTTCCTCGAAAGGATGGGTGGAAGCGTCAAACATTATGGATGAGAAGCTGCGCAGATCGCTGTTCAGCAAGTCGGCATCGGCTTGCGGTTGGATGTGGTCGAGATGCGCCATGACTCGCAGTCCGGCGAAAGGCGAGTCCGGTCCGCAGAGCACCTGCAGGTCAGCCATAAAAAGTTTCAGTCCGACCAGCCATGATCCGCTACGGGTGTAATTGAGCGTTTGCGATCTGTGATCGTACAGATTGGTGATGGCCACGCTCACCGGCAGTTGGGGGAGCTGGTGGGCTTCGCCGTATTCCTTGACGGCGCTCAGAATGGCTTCGGTGGTGGTGAGGTTTTCCGAACAGAAGGTGGGGATTACCCAGCGCCGTGCGGCGGCCTTCTGATAGATTTCAAGTACTTGGGCACGTTCGGTGATTAGCGGCATGGACGTTCTCCTGTTGAATCAGTTTTCACAACTGCACATCTGTTTTTATGCTTTATACCACGCCGGTCCGGTGCATGGCAACCTATCAAAGACAACCCTGTTTTGCGGACGGCAATCCTGGAGTGCGTGATTCACCCTTTTGCAAAGGCGGCTATTTTCTAGTCCGCAGTTTTTTGGGGGAGGGGCGATCCGTCCGGCTGTTGCAACTGATCCGCCACTCAATCTGCCATTGCATTTGCGCGCCGGGGGCCAGGCGCCATGCGCCGCCCTGGCGCAGGGCGCCGGTCAGTGAGCTGGCGCCGCCCTGCATTGGTTCAAAGGCGCACTCGCAACGCCGCTGTCCCGTTTCATCCGGATATCCCAGGTTATTCCACCAGACGCCCAGGGCATCAAAATTTCCGCGCAAAAATACCACTTCCAGGAGCAGACCGCTTTCAAGGCTGACGGCGAAGCGGCCGGCACGGATACGGCGCAGTATCAGCATTTCACAGTCGCCCGGGCGCCGGCTGAGCAGATGCTGCACGAGCTTGCGCGGTGTGCTCCAGCCGCTGCGCCGGCGTCGGCGTTCGTCATAAACGCTTTCAAATTGTGGCAGGGTAATCTCGGTCACGTGTTTCAGGGGCATCAATGGGTGCATGACGTGCATGAAAGGCAGGGATCGGCGGGCAGCCGAGGCGACATGGAACTGCCAGATTAAGAGGTTATCCCGAAAGATCATTGTGCGTCTAAAGGTCGCCGGCAGGTAGATGGAAGCCGTGTTGAAAGTTAGCCGGTCTTTGCCGGGGGTAACCTGCCAGCGCTCCCAGCACAGCTCGCCATGATCGGGGATCCGCCAGTCCGTGCCCGGGTAGCGACAGGCATCCACCGTCGGCCAGCAGTCATCATATCCGTAAACCGGACGGGATTCATAGCGGCCATGGTCATGCCGGGGTGGACGAAACCCGGAAGGCGCCGGGGTCAAGAGCTGCGTGCCGTCATAAGCCAGTTCGCAAATCCGGCCGCCGTCATCCGGCGCGTAGCGCACAAGCCATTTGCCGAACCAAGCGGTTCTGGTCTTCGCGTCAAGCTTCATCAAATCTGGTGATAAATATGTTTATAAGGCGACGGCCCGGATGCCGGTCTGTTCGCAAAAAGCCGCCAAATCTTCGTAAAGCTTATCTCCGTAACCCAGCACGGCATATTCATTGTTCCAGGCCTGCAGCCAGGTCCACGGAAATGCCGCCGGCCTGGCCTTCGGTGGGGATGCCGTGTTCGGCGAATTTTGCCGGATGTAATTTACCGGTCAGGCCAGGGGGGCAGGCGCCATCACCGATGATTTTGATTTCATTATTGGTCTTGTCGATATGTTGCAGATCGCCGTAATATACTGGGGTCTGGCTGAGGTCCAGCAGCAACTTGACCGACATGGCGGTGTTGAAATCGCTCAAGGTTGAAGTAGCCATGCCGTCATTCAGCATCAGGCTTTGCGCAAAGCAGGTGGCGCTATAGTCGTCACCCAGTCCCGGAAAAGACTGGATGGTGTAGAAATCCCATTTTTCACGCGCCAGGATCTTCTTGAGGGCCAGATAGATGCGGATGGAACGGTCGGCCGCCGTGCCGTCAGGGAGGGGGACCGAAAACAGCGGCTGGATTTGCTTGCGGGCATTGTCAACCTCCCGGTCGGGAATGGCGCGCGCGGTTTCCAGCAGGGCGGTGGTATCGCGCGAATCGATATCCACGCCGAAAACTTTCATCCACTGGGAAGGGTCGGCCACGCCGCAGGTTTGTCCCATGCCGCGTCCGCCGAAAACGCCGATAGTGGACATGTTCAGCTTGTTTTTCATGTGCGCGGCCCGGCAGTAGGAGGCAATCCGGTCAATTTCCGCAGGTTGCGCGTGGTCGCCATAGACGAAACGATGGGGAATGCCGATTTCCTTCAGGGCGCCATGCATGACCAGTCCGCCCACCGGCCGCCAGCCTTGCGATCCCGGGTGGGTCCAGAGCACCAGGCCTTTGCCGGTGCCCGCGAAATCGCGTATGGCCGCCACAAGGTGCGCCGCCCAGACCCAGGTTCCGGAAAACATTACCAGAGCATCCAGGTCATCCATTTTCTTGAAGCGGTTAAGGCAGGCCCGCGCCTCGGCTTTGGAAGCGATGACCGTGTCATGTTCCACCAATTCCAGTCCCGCCTGACGCAGGCTATGCCGGCTATTCTCGATCAACTGCTCATCGATAAACGGCTGTCCGGCGGGATCCAGCAGCCCGTCCTTGTGCACTCCGTAAACTACGAATCCGACTTTGGGTTTAAGCATGGTGTGGCTCCTTGATTGTGTTGAATAGGACGGGAAATACTGGTTTGGGGAGCTTTCCATTCGAAGCGGGCGCTGATGCAGATGTGATCCGGATGGTAAAAGCTGATGAACAGACCGGCCGGAGTGCTTTCATCGGCAAAATAGATTTCACTGGATTTCAACAGCGGGCGGCCTTCAGGGATGCCTAGGGCGGCCGCCGACTCGCCGGCGGCTTCCACGGCTTCCACGGTCTGAGTGCAGTGATGCACGCGGAAGCCGGCGGACTGGGCCCATGTCGCGGTGAAATCCACGTGCGGACCAGCCGCGGCGCATGATGGCGCATGCTGCCGCCATAATCGATGGCCAGCGGAATGCGGCGGGCCGGTACCGCGCGGGCATAGGTGCCGCTGCCCTGAATTCGCAGCACCAGTTGTTCGGCTTCCAGCACCCGCAGGGCGCGGCGCACGGTGACCCGTGCCACGCCATGGCGCTCGGCCAGGGTGCGTTCGGTGGGCAGACGGGCGCCGGGCCGGATGGCGCCGGACACAATCCGCTGGCGCAGCCGGCCGGCCATGGTCTGGTAGGAATTCTTGCGTGCAGTTGCCGTCTTCACAAGTTGGACTTGAACCCAGGCAGATATTTTTTGTTTTTTGCGAACATCTCCATGGTCATTTTCTTGATTTCGGGCAGCGACAGCACCGCGGCCGTCAGCGGGTCATAGGCGATGGCCTGATAAATCATGCGGGCGTCCTTTTTCAGAGCGCCTTCCACCGCCAGCATTTCGTTGTTGGCCGTCAGGGCTGTAAGTGAAAGCACGGACTTGGGCAGGTCGCCGACATGCACGGTTTGCAGGCGCCGCCGCCTGGCCACCACCGGCACTTCGATGCAGGCGCCCTGCGGCAGATTGGTGATCACGCCATGGTTGGGGACATTGCCGTGGAAAGTGTAGGTTTCGCCGCCGGTCCAGGCGTTGACAATGCTGGAGGCGTATTCGTTGCCGCGTTTCAGACGCTCGGCCGTTTTGGCGGGGTCGGACCAGTCGGGATGATTGATCCAGTCGCGCAATTCCTTACGCCAGGTTTGCTTGCGACGCTGGTACATTTTTACCAGCCAGGCGTTGCTGCCGTCGCGGCCGGATGCGGGGGCCTTTTTGGTGAAATAGTATTTGATCAGATCAGGCCGTTTGCGAAACCACCAACTGTATTCCGAATTATGCCGACTACCCTCGGTAATGTAGTACCCCAGCATCAGGAACATGTCGTTGCGCACACGGGATTGGTAATAGATGTCTTCCCGGGTCTGTACCAGCTTGCGCAGTTTGGGGTACATGTCCCGGCTCTGATACTCGTATTTGATAAGCCATGACATGTGGTTTAATCCGGCGCTGACATAGTCCATGTCCTGCTCCGTCTTGCCCAGCCATTGCGCCAGCATGTTGGCCGTGCCTTGAACGCTGTGGCAGAGCCCGGAAATGGTCAGTTGCGGATATACGGTCTGCATGGCGTGGCACAGCATGGCCATGGGGTTGGTGTAGTTCAGCATGATGGCGTCCGGGCAGACTTCCTGCATGTCCTTGCAGATGGATAACATAACGGGGATCGTACGCAGCGCCCGGAAAATCCCGCTGGGACCGCGGGTATCGCCGATGCAGATGTCCACCCCGTATTTCTTGGGAATGAGGATGTCATGCTGCCAGATATCCGTGTCGCCGCTGAGGATGGTGACGATCACCGCGTTGGCGCCATCCAGGGCCCGGCGCCGGTTGGTGTAGGTCTTGAGCCTGGCCTTGTAGCCGCCGGCGTCGATGATGCGCTGGCAGCATTCCCGCGACATGTCCAGGCGTTCCGGATCAATATCCATCAGGGCGATCTCGGCGTCCGCCAGGCGGGGAAAGGTTAAAACATCCTTGAGAACCGTGCGAGTGAAACCGAAACTACCGGCGCCGATAAAAGTGATTTTGGCGGACATTCATGACTCCTTTCTAATTGATATGGGTCAGTCAAGCTATGTCGTTATCCTAAAAGGTATCTACCAATAGTCAATGCTTATTTTACGCTTTAGAGCCCTCAATCGATTTTAAGACGCGGCCCAGATATAGATATTACGCCAGGTTCAGGTCAAACTGCAAAGCGGATTCCGGCCCGAAACTGTGGACTTGAAAATGGCTGACCTTATCCTTTGCCGGATCTAATGAGCATCAGTTACGGGCCATGGCCAACCTGAAGCGGTGCTGGCGCTGATCATCCATAAAATCAGCGTGCTACATGCCGCGGCTCTGCAGTAACTGCGCCAGTTCCTCCTGAAACGCCTGCAGGTCTTCGGGGCCGGGCCGGTAACCGGGGGCGGTGCCGCTCAATCCCAGACGGCCCATCTGGTCCAGCATCCACTCGGCGCTGACGCCGTCGCTGAAAGTCACGCTGCCGCTGACAATGGCGCCGGGCTTGAGGACACGGTCAAGACTGACGCTGACGCCGCCGGTAGCGGCGCTGTCGGCCGGTGCGTCGGGCGTGGCTGCCTGGGGCGGGGGTTTGGATAGATCCACGGCGCCGCTGGATGTCTGTTGATCCTTCAGGGTCAAACCCATGTCCAGCACCAGGAAGCGCACATCCATGAAAGTGGCGGATAGGCCGAATTCGCTGTTGATCAATTTCTGCAGGTCAGCGAGGGTGCTGCCTTCCCCAATCCAACACCGCACCTTGTTTTTTTGTTCTTCGGTCAGTTGCATATGGATTCCTTGTTATTGTCGAAATTGGTCATTATTATGCCACAGCCGGGAAACATGGTCAAATCCAACCTGCATAAAAAAAGGCGGCAGCCGGACCGTTCCAGCCGCCGCCTTCCAAACATACCGGATTACCAGCGTTTTCCGCCGCCGCTTCTGCCACCGCCGCGGTTATCGCGCGGTTTGGGTTGAGATTCATTCACGCGCAGGGCGCGTCCACCCATGTCCGTGCCATTAATGGCCGCGATCGCCGCTTCGGCTTCGGTTTTATTGTTCATCGTCACAAAGCCAAACCCCTTGGCGCGGCCGGTGTCACGATCAGTTACCACGCGCGCGGACTCGACCTGTCCGTGTTTTTCAAATAACTGTTGCAATTCACTGTCGGTCACTTCAAAGGGCAGGTTGCCTACGTAGATATCCATCACTTCACCTTTTGTTTTGTTGTGTCATGTATTTAATTGATCGGAAGCATCATCCATAACACGAGAAGAAGTCCGGATTCACCGCCACAAATATGACGGCACTGTGAATAATCTCGTTTTATTCGTTAAATGTCAACACCCAATTTCTAATGCTTGACATCAGGCGCTGTTTCATCTAGTGTCAATTGCCCTTTTGATGACACGGGCCGGTAGCTCAGTTGGTAGAGCACGGCACTTTTAATGCTGTGGTCGCGGGTTCGAGTCCCGCCCGGCTCATGTCCGTGTCTGATTGCGATGCCCGAATGTTTCCGTCTGACCGGCGCTTTTGGTGTTTCCGACCTTTTCTTGAGCGAGTTTCCATG
>JAIVGW010000113.1 GCA_020201415.1 Lentisphaerota bacterium | reverse complement strand
CCATGGTGCGCGCCGCCGCCGCGGTGGCTATTCCTTTCCTGGTGCGCCTGCTGCTGCGCGATCACCTGCCATCAGGGAATGCGCAGGCCGTTTACCTGATAATGGGGGTCATGCTGGCGCTGGGCCCGGATTTTGCCGAGCCCGCCGCGGAAGACCCGATCCTCCGCCAGTCCAGCCGCCCCGCCTGCGCGGGTGGCTCCAACGGACAGACAGCCATCGACCCCTGCCTGCTGCGCGAATGGCTGGGAGATGCCATTCTGGAACACCGCATGCCCAACCTGGCGGTCGGCGAGCCAACAGCGGCCGACATGTTGCGTAATTATGAGCGCCATCGGGAAACTTTCAGGCGTTTTTCACCATATTGCCAAGTCGACCCGCAAACAGCCGTACCGATATTCCTGGCTTATTCAGCGCGGGGCGGCCGGGCACTGACCCTGCCGGCCACCGACGGCATGGTCGCAATCCATCACGCCCAAATGGGGATAAAACTCAAGGCGCTGATGGATTCGCTGAATCTGGAATGTCACCTCTGCGTCGCCGGCCAGAATCAAACCAGCTATTCCGATTGTCTGGAGTTTTTTAAGGATAAACTACTTCAAAACCGCACTGCCGCGGCCTGGTGGACGCCCCCTGTAATTCAAGCCACAACAACCCCAACCAAGGATCAGTTATGACCGATAAAACCAAGTTGACCTACGCCGAAGCGCTGCGCCAGGCGGCGCAGCCCGCCACGCCTAATTTCAACCCCGGCCCGGAATATGCCGATGACCGGCGCATGTTTCAAGGCATAGCCTCTATTGAACGCGCGCCAGGCGGCCGGTTATGGGCGGTCTGGTACAGCGGCGGCCAGGGTGAAAGCTGCCTGAACTACGTTGTGCTGGCTACCAGCGACAACGGCGGTACGAGCTGGTCGCCCCCGGTACTGGTAATTGACCCGCCGGGCGCCGTACGGACAGCCGAACCCAATATCTGGCTCGACCCCAACAACAAAATGTGGCTGTTCTGGAATCAGTCCCATACCCTGCATGACGGCCGCTGGGGCGTCTGGGCCATGTCCACTGAAAACCCCGATGATGCGCAACCCGCATGGACATCGCCAGTACGTTTGTCCGACGGCACAATGTGGAACAAACCCATCGTCACGAGCAAGGGCGAATGGCTTTACCCGGTATCCCACCCCTGCTCCAAAATGCTTGGAAACGAAAAGCGCATGATGCCCAAGTATCTGCACAACAACCTGGTGGACCTGATGACACCTGAAGAGATCAAGGAGGTGGACGAGCGCCACGGCGCGGTCGTCTATGTTTCCACCGATGGCGGCCGGTCCATCACCCCGCGTGGCGCCGCGCGTACGCCCATGGAACAATGCACCCACAATGAACACATGCTGGTCGAATTGCGCGACGGCAGCCTGTTGATGATGCTGCGCACCAGTTATGGACTTGGTCAAAGCACCTCATGCGACGGTGGCGCCACCTGGAGCCCGGTGGTGGAGTCCGGACTATTGCATCCAGCCTCGCGCTTCTTCCTGCGCAACCTCAACTCCGGCAACATCCTGCTGGTCAAGCACGGTCCCAACGCGGCAGTCGACGAAAATGGCCAGCCGCTGGAACGCAAGCGCACTGACCTGACGGCCTATGTTTCGCGCGATGACGCAAAATCCTGGGAAGGCGGCCTGCTGCTGGAAGAACGCGGCTGCAGCTATCCTGACGGCACCCAAATGCCGGACGACACCATCCACGTGGTTTACGATCGCGGGCGGCGCACCGACAAGCTGATCCTGTTGGCCAGTTTTACCGAGGAAGATGTGCTGGCCGGCCGGTTGATCAACCCCGGCTCGCAACTCAAGCGCAAGGTCAACCAGGCCAGCGGGGTGATTCCAGCCGATGATGACTGGCAGGAAATCCGTACCCGGGAACTGCTGCGCGATGGCGAGGCCCATGGCCCCAAACTTGTTTTTGAAGGCATTTGACCTGTATTAACACTTACCCGCCGATTCTGTGGAAGGCCAGCGTTAATTAAAAAAAACATGAGGAGCAGAATATGCGCAGTCAGGTTCATCAAGTGGATTTCTGCGTGGTGGGTGGCGGCATGGCCGGGCTGACGGCGGCCCTGGCCGCGGCGCGCTCAGGCTGCCGGACCGCCCTAATACATGACCGCCCGGTGCTCGGCGGGAATGCCTCCAGTGAGATCCGCATGTGGATTTGCGGCGCCCATGGCGAGAATAACCACGAAACAGGCATTATCGAGGAAATCCTGCTGGAAAATGCGTATCGCAACAGCTATCCGAATTATTCGATCTGGGACTCCATCCTGTATGAAAAGGCACGCTTCCAGAATAATCTGGTGCTGCTGCTCAATACCTACGTGGACGCAGTGGAGACCAGGGACGGCCGCATCCTGTCACTTTCCGGCAACCAGATGACCACTGAGACGCGCATGACCGTCAAGGCAGCGCTTTTTGCCGACTGCACGGGCGACGGGCTGCCCGGCGCGCTGGCCGGCGCGGAATTCCGCATGGGACGCGAAGGACGCGATGAATTCGGCGAGTCTATTGCCCCCGCCCAGGCCGATCAGCGCACCATGGGGCTGTCCTGTCTGATTCAAGCGCGTGAGACCGACCGGCCGCAGAAATTTATTCCGCCGCCCTGGGCCTACCGCTACAACAATGAAGACAACCTCCCCCAACGCGAACACACCCTGATCAGCACACAGAATTTCTGGTGGATGGAAGTCGGCGGCATGCACGACGTGATTCACGACCAGGAGGAATTACGCGACGAACTCTTGAAAATCGCCTTTGGTGTCTGGGATCACATCAAAAACCGGGGCGACCACGGCGCGGACCACTGGGTCCTGGATTGGGTGGGATTTCTGCCGGGCAAACGGGAAAGCCGCCGGTTCGTTGGCGACCATATCCTTTCACAAAAGGACGTGGAGGCGGAAGGCCGCAATTTTCCCGATATCGTGGCCTATGGCGGCTGGACCATGGACGATCATTTCCCCGAGGGTTTTTACAAGAAGGAGGCCGGCACCACTTTCCATCCCGCCCCCTCGCCCTACGGCATTCCCTACCGCTCGCTCTATTCGCGTAATATCGAGAACCTGTTCATGGCCGGCCGCAACATCAGCGCCACTCACAGCGCGCTTTCATCGACACGGGTGATGGCAACCTGCGCGACCCTGGGCCAGGCCGTCGGCACCGCCGC
>JAIVGW010000112.1 GCA_020201415.1 Lentisphaerota bacterium | reverse complement strand
GTACAGCATCGCCCAGATGGCCGACGACACACTGGGATTGATGGACCAGCTTAAACTGAACGACGCGTTTGTCATGGGCCATTCCATGGGCAGCGCGATTGCCCAGGCGCTGGCCGTACGCTGTCCGGATCGGGTGTCGCGCCTGGTTTTATGCAATCCTTTGATCCGTTTTCGCGCAATGGCCGCGCACACGTTCCGCACCAACGCGCGCTTGATCCGCGCCGGTGTGCCGGAGCACCTGATCTTCCGTGTCATCATGCCCTGGTTGTTTTCCAACGCCTTTTTTGAAGACCCGGCCCGGACAGCGGCGCTGGAGGCGGCCGTCGAAGCGCATCCGACCGCGCAACCCCTGCACGCGTTTGAGCGGCAGCTTGCCGCACTGGAGGAATTCGATGCCCGCCCCCTCCTGCCCAAAATTGCCGCTTGCGCCCTGGTGATCGCCGGGCAGGCGGACATCATGACCCCGCCGGAGGAAGCGCGGGAAGCGGCCGGCCTGATCCCCAACGCGCGTTACACCACGCTGCCGGCCGGCCATCTTGGTTTGTCAGAATGTCCGGAAGAATTTTGCGACGCGGTGCGCGGGTTTCTGGAATGAGATATGCAAGCGCCCCCCGTCAAACACCCGCAACTGTGGCTCTGCCTGATAGCCCTGCTGGGATTAGCCCTGCGCCTGGCAGCCTATTTCCAAGGCGAAGCCTTCGCCTATTTCGCCTTCGGCGATGAAATCCTGGCCTATGACCAGGCGGTGGATTATGCCGCCGGTGAACCACAGGCCCGCTACTTGAGTCAGGCCAATTTTCTGGGCAACTCGAAAATACCCGGATCGCTTTGGACTGTTTTCTGGTTCAATGCCATGCGTCTGGGCGGCGGGCCGCACGCGGTGGCCGCGGTGATGCTGATCATCAATCTGGCCGTGATTCCCTGCGTTTACCTGCTGGGCTGTCGGATGCTGAACTGCCGCGCCGGCCTCTGGGCGGCCCTGTTCATGGCAACCCAGCCCTGGACGGTCTATTACTCGGTCGGCGCCTATAATCCGGAGGTCATGTCGTTTCTGGCCGTGCTGACCATGCTGGCGCTCTGGGAAACAGTCACGGGCAACCGTTCGCTGCAGATATTCTGGGTGGGCCTGCTTCCAGTGATAGCCATACAATTTCATACCGCCGCCATACCCCTGTTCGCCAGCTGTGCGGCATTGCTCTGGTTCAACCGCCACCGGCTGAACTGGAGCGTCCTGGGCCTGGGCATCTGCGCCGGCCTGCTGTTTTACCTTCCTTACTTCTTCGGCGAAGCCGCCACCGGCTGGGCCAATACCCGCGCCATGCTGGAAGCCGAAAGCCGATCAAGTTTCGGTTGCCTGAAGGCCATCACCATTCCCTTCAGCCTGCTGACCGCCTGGTGCCATCGCTGGACGCTGCCGGAATTTGCCGATTACCAGGCCATGGGCAATGCCGTGTTCGGATCCTATCTGGTGATGTTTTTCTTCAAGGCCCTGGGCACAATCGCGGCCGGCTGGTTGGTCTTCGAATTCGCGCGCATTTCCGTCCGGGCCTGGCGCCGTGATAGCGGACGGCCCGCCAAAATATTCGCGCACGACCCGGCCCTGTTCTTCATCCTGACTTTCCTCTTCGTTCCCATGCTGTTGTTCGCGATGTCGCTCCAGAACTACTCCAGCCGCTACGCCATTTTCCAGATGCCGGTCTTGATGATGATCCCGGCCATCTGCCTGACCCGCCTGCCGGCGCGCGGGCGCCCGGCCGCCATCCTGCGGACGCTGGTTGTCATAACCGTGATTTTCAACGTGGTATTCCTGTGCGGATTTTTCCGTTACCAGGGGAACATGATCGCCGGCGATGACAAGTTCCTGCCCAGCTTTAAAAAACTGGCTCTGGTTTACGCACAACTGAAAAACGATGCCGGCGCACAACGCCCGATTGCCGTCGAGGATCTGGAGTTCCTCGAACAATACGATGACCACGACGCGCGGGCCATCTCATTATATGTTGCAGTGCGGGAAAAGGAAGCGCGATGGGTCATGATAATGGCATTGGGGTGGCGGGCCGTCCTGACGAAAGTCTCCAGATATTCCGGAAAGCGCCGCCAGCGGTGATAGTCGTAGACTCCCGCGAATCCGTTATTGGTGGCCACCCCCTGTTTTTTCAACAGATGCCGGAAATGCCGCGCGGGCCAGGCTATCGGCAGATGTTTCCAGGGGGCCACCTGGCGCCTGACTATCGCATCAATCGGTTCCCAGGCATTGCGCACGTAGAAAGGCGCCCGGCGCATCTGCTTCGCCGCCGCTTGCGCCACCACACCCCGCACTCCGGGCAACTGCTGAACGTGCAGGTGGCCGTCCAGATAATCCGGCTGACGGCCGAAAAGCGCTTGAAAGGCCTCAAGCTGAGCCTGAATTTCCGCAAAAAGATCGATGGGCCGCAACAGCCCGAGCAGGCCGCGGCGCGTCAGCTCCGCCATACCGCAGAAACCGCCGCCCGCCAGCAGGCTGAGCGGACGTTCTGAAAGCGGCCGCCCCTCACCGGTCAGCACCAGATGCAACCCCAGGTCAACCCGACCCCCTAAAGCAGCCAGGGCCGCCGTATCCGTCGGCGGCGACCCGAGCGCCACCATGACACTGACGGCTGAAATCCGGCCGGCCTGCGCCAATTCCAGGATGGCGGCGTCATTGTCGGGATGCAAACCGTAATCATCGGCGCAAACAATCATGGCTGTTTTTTGTCTCCCTCAAGCCGGCCGGACTTTTCCAGCACCTCCATGATGATTTCCGCGGCCTCCCGCGCCCCATCCAGGCACAGGGTGTCGGACCGGGCGGCAAACCCGGTCCAGGCATCCGCCTCGTACAGCTCTTTCAGTCGGGCAATGACATTCTCTTCGGTTACGGCATCGCCCCGGCCCAGGTCTTTGAGCAGCATGGCATTGACATACTGCTCCGCATGCCGCGGTACGGGAATGACCAGCGTCGGCTTGTTCAACGCCAGAGCCTCGCTGACGGCGCTGAACCCGCCGTTGACCACCAGCAAATCCGCCTGCAACAGGTGCGGCGTATTGTGCATCACGCGTCCATGATAAGTCACCTGGCCATCGCTGGGGCCGTCACGCCCGATCACCGCCACCAGGCAGGGCAGATCGTGGAACAACAGGGTCTTTTTGGTGCCCAGAGTCGAACCACTCAGCATAAACAGCAGGGTGCGCAGCGACCGTGGCGACGGAAACGGGCCGCCCGGCGGCAAATTATCCCGGACTTCACGCCGCAGAATCAGCCCGACACGCCGGATGCGCGCATGCCGTGCCGACAGCCGCAACGGGGCGGGACTGATCACCAGGTCGGCAAAAAAACGATGAAAAAGATAATCGGTAAATTCCACCAGCCAGAATTGCCCCATGATCGAACGCGGCTTGCCGCGCCGGCGCAGATATTCGCCGACCACCACATCGGCGTTGTTCAGCGCCACCACCGGAATCCGGCGCCGGCGCACCGGCCCGATGGTGTATTCCGAATCAGTCACCACCACGGCCGGCCGCAGACGGCGCAGCAGCGCTTCCAGTTGGCGGTTCTTGACCCAGGCGCGCCGGACCAACTGGCGCACGGACAACACCGTGCGCCAGGCGCTGATCTGATTGTCTTTAACCGAATAAAAGAAATTCTCCATCCGGTTGAGCGAAGCGATTTCCGGTTTGTCACGAAAAAACTCCAGGCCATTGCCGGAAGTCAGCACATGCACCTCCACCCCGCGCGCGCGCAACTGCTCGATCACCGCGTAGCAGCGGGTGGAATTTCCCATCCCCAGGCCGTTGATCATGAAAAGGCAAACCGGTTTCATCTTGAATTACCGCCTGAAAAACAAGGCGCCATGCGGCGGAAGTTTACAGCGTCCGCTGCGAAGACGCGTCCGGAAACATCACACCACCCGCCGGACATGCGGCGTTATTCAACTCGCCGGCAGATTCCGGCAACGCAGAAAAGTGTCATAAGCCCATTGATCCCATTCCGGCTGCACACCGATACCATGCAAATCGCCGTAATTTTTGGCGATCAGCCCGCCATGTTGCGCGCCGAACAGCCTGACCATGCGTTCCGCTTCCGCCTCGATCAGCGCACGATCACCGGTAGGCAAAACCTTCTGGATGTCAACGGGAGCAAAAAGACATACTTTGCGACTCTGCAGTTTTTCCGCCAACCGCTCCAAACCGTAAAGCCCCGGCTGGTCGAACTGGAAGGCATTCACCCCCACCTCGGCCAGATCGTCCAGGATATCCCAGTTATAACCGCAGGAATGCATCAACACATGCAGATTCAGCGAGTGGGCCTTGGCGCAGAGGCGACGGTAAATCGGCTTGAAGATATCGCGCCACATGGGCGGGCTGATCAATAACCGGTCCTGAATCCCCCAGTCCTCGCAGAAAAAAACACCGTCCGCGCCGGCTTCCGCCAGGCGTTCCATGACCTGTTCCAGTAGAATGGTCACCTTTTCATGCAGCAGATCAATGTTGTCACGCTCCAGAATCAGGTCTTCGAAATAAACCTCCATCTTGCGCAGGTAGCGGCAGATGGCGAAGGGAAACCCGCCCAGACCGCCCAAACGGTAATGATCCGGCTGCTGCGCCAGAGTCTGGCGCATCTTCTGGTAACGCGCGGGATGGGCCAGGTCGGGCAGTTGATAATCTTTCAGCATGGCCCAGTCCTTGAGCGCCGGCTCGAAGATTTCACCCTTGGCGCTCATACCTTCAATGCGATACCAGACATTGCCCCATTCGTCATCGTTAAACTCCATCTCGCCTTCGGTCCAGCGCTTCTGCGTCCAGGTAGCGGAAGGCCCCATGCCACCGCTGCAGAAGTCACGCATGCGGCCGGCACTGAAGGACATCCCGATGCGTTCGGGATCCCTTAACTCCAGATTACGAATAATAACATCCCGAGGAGTCATGGCGCTATTCCTTTCCATTGTGATTTCACACAGGCGAACACTTTACATACCACATCAAACGAAAATAACCAGAAAAAACCGTTGAGGGCCAACGGGTCAGGGTGTAGGACAGTTTCTTTGATGTAATCCGATTTTGGGCTTGTGCCTTTTCTTTTGTTCGGTCATATTGTATTTTTAATAGATACATATCGAAAGGAGGCTTGGCGTGGCGAAGACATTGGAAGAGCGCAAATCGGCGGTACTGGATCAGCTCATGGCAATCGATGCGGCGAGACGAGGGCAGTTGAGTCAGCAGTAT
>JAIVGW010000111.1 GCA_020201415.1 Lentisphaerota bacterium | reverse complement strand
TGTCGTCACGTTACGGCATCCGCAGCATTCCGCATTTGTTCTTCTTCGACAAGGACGGCAAACAGATCCACACGCACACCGGCTACATGCCGAAGGAGCAAATCGAGGAATGGTTGGCAAAATGCGGCGTCGCACTGTAATTCTCAGGCAAGCAGGGACCACGGATGGATGAGCCGGCCTGTGGATGATAAGGCAAGTATGGACCACGGATGGCAGAGCCGACCCGCGGATGGGGGACGGGAAGGGGCCACGGATAGATGTGGATGATAAGGCAAGTATGGACCACGGATGGCAACGCCGGCCTGCGGATGGGTGCGGAAGGATTTGCTGATGTTGATTTATGAAGATGAGACGGCATTGCTTCGCAAGGGGTTGTTCGATGTCCAGAATGAAGTTGGACTAGGACATCGCGAAGAATGCTATCATAAAGCGATGACGATCTGGCTAAAACAACAGGAGATTCCGTACACAACAAAAACGGCGTTGCCGCTTCTGCTTGATAACGATCCCGCTTGCACGCTTTATCCAGATTTGACGGTGTGGGGCAAGATCACTCTCGAACTGAAGGCGGTCCAGAGAAACCTACGCCCAACCGAGCACGTACAGATTTTTAACTATATAAAAGCGCAAGACCACAAACTCGGACTACTTGTCAACATGGGTTTGGACCGAGTATTTGTCAAACGCGTTGTACATGAAAAAACGCCTTCCGAGTGGAAAGAGGACTGGACATACTGGAACGGAGCAGAAACCGAGAGTGTGCGCGAGACCGGAAAACATATACGCTCCACCATTCATAAGATATACGATCAACACCAGTGTGGATATGGCTTAGAAGTCATTGAAAAATTGCTAACACTTGCATTAAAGCAACAACAACTATCGTTTGTGAGATGCCCGGTGACAACATCTAGCTTTCAAGGCAACCCGCTTGGCGAGACGGCACTGGATTGCCTAATCATTGAAGACCACTTATTGCTGGTTTTCACGGCTCTTTTCGATGACAATAAATTTAACATAAGCCGCGGACTTTCCTTCATGAAAGCCCTGAACGTGCCTTGGGGGATTGCTGTTAATTTCGGCAAGAAAACCGTCCAGCTTAACGGACTTGCCATGTCCATCCGCGGGTCGGCTATGCCATCCGTGGCACCTCATTCCCACATCCGCGGGTCGGCTCTGCCATCCGTGGCACCTCATTCCTCCATCCGCGGGTCGGCTATGCCATCCGTGGCACATAATTCTTTGCATGACCAACATTGTTATGTGTAGCCTATACAAAGGAGAAAGTGGTTGATGATGAAAGTAGAAACACTAAGAAGCTGGACGGCACGCCTGCTGCTGGGGTTCGTGCTGGTCACGATCGGTTTCACACTCGGACGGCGCACCGCGCCTTTGCCGACAGCCGACACCAGCGCCGTGATCGCGCCAGCCGCCCCTGATGCCCGCCAGGATCAGGTGATCGTCTATGCCGCGCACATGACCTTCCGCTGTCCTGAATGCACCCAGATCGAGTGGCTGGCGCGCGCGCTGGTGGAAAACGACTTCGGCGCCGAGCTGGCTGACGGCACATTGGTTTTCCGGACGGTGGATTACATGCGCGACACCGCCTTTGCCCGGCGTTACAACATCTCCTCCAGTACCATCGTCGTGGCACGGAACCGCGACGGCGCGGAACAAGACTTCCAGCGGCTCGATGAAGTCTGGACCAAAGTGCACAACCGGGAAGAGTTCTTCGACTATGTGCGGGCCGCCATTCTCAAAAGCCTAGCTGAGGGAGACCAATGAACTGGCTGACCATCTTAACCGCGCTGTGGTTCGGGATTCTGACTTCGATCAGTCCCTGTCCCCTGGCCACCAACATTGCCGCCATCAGTTTTATTTCCCGGAAAGTGGCTAAAATCCGGACGGTCCTGCTGTCCGGGCTGCTCTATGCCGCCGGACGCACTCTGGCCTACCTGGCCTTGGGCGCCCTGATTATGGCCGGGCTGCTGGCCAGCGGGGAAATCGCCCTTTTTCTCCAGCGCTACCTGAACCAGGCCCTGGGGCCGGCCCTGATCCTCGTCGGCATGCTGCTGCTGGGGTTGCTGCAATCCACGGCGTCCGTATCACTGGTAGGCGCCGGCATGCAGCAGCGCGCCGCGCAGGGCGGCATCGGCTGGGCTGCGCTGCTGGGCATCCTGTTTGCCCTGTCCTTCTGTCCCGTCTCCGCCGGCCTGTTCTTCGGCGTCCTGATCCCGCTGGCGGCGGCCAATCAGTCGATTATCATCCTGCCGCTGGTCTATGGCATCGGTACCGCCGCTCCGGTCATCGTGTTTGCCTTGCTGATTGCCTTTGCCTCGCAGCGCCTGGGCAGCGCGTTCAACCGCCTGACCCAAATTGAGTTATGGGTGCGCCGCCTGACCGGCCTGATCTTTGTGCTGGCCGGCATATATTACAGCCTGCTGTATGTGTATGAAATACCGATCAAGTTGTGGTGATTTCAAAGGAGCTAGTTCATGTATACAAACATACTGATTGCCACGGATTTGTCCCGCGATTCCGACGAACTGGTGCGTTGCGTGACAAGCTTGCAGGCACTTGGGTGTCGCCGGGCGCATCTGGTGTACGGCCTGGAGATTGACGACATCGGCCCCGCCCGCGCCGGCCTTGAACAGCTTGTACAAGCTGAAATTGAGAAGCAGAAGACGACTCTCGAGCAGGCCGGCATCGAGACTTCCGGACATTTGGCCATGCATCCGGTTAATCAGGAAGTTGAACGAATCGCCAAGGAAAACAACTGCAGCCTGGTGGTTGTCGGCTCACGGTTGCATTCGCTGGCCGGAGAAATCATCGCGGGCGGCATCGCGGCCACGATACTCAGCTCCACCCGTCACCCGCTGCTCATGTTGCGGTTGCACCAGACGGACACCGCGACGCCTGCCGCCTGCAATTGCTGGCCCTGCAGCCCCCTGCAGCATGTACTACTGCCTACTGACTTCTCACCAAACGCCGACAGAGTGTTTACATATATCGAGCATTTTATCAAGGATTGCCCGCCGGAACGGATTACGCTCATGCATGTCCAGGACCAGCAACGCATCACGCCACATCTCATCCACCGGCTGGACGAGTTCAACGCCACGGACCGCGCGCGATTGGAAGCCCTGCACCAGCGGTTGGCGGCAGCGGCGCCGCAGTCCCGCATGGCCATTGAGTTGCCCTTCGGAGCCCCTTCCAAGA
>JAIVGW010000346.1 GCA_020201415.1 Lentisphaerota bacterium | reverse complement strand
TGACGGTGATCTTCAGCAAGCCGGTGCTCGGGTTTGATGCCGGATCGGTAGAGCTTGAGAACGGCACGTTGAGCGACTTCAGCGCGGAGAGCGCGCAGTTGTACCGGTTCACGGTGATGCCGTTGGTCCAGGGGCCGGTGACGGTGAATCTGCCGGAGGGCGCGGCGCACGATATTCTGGGCAATCCGAGTCTGCCGGGCGTCCTGGCCCGGGAATACCGGATAATGCCCGCGGAAGGTCTAATGGCCAGCAGCGGACTGCGCCGGGTGGTAAGGCTGGACTGGCAGGCGGGCGCGGGCGCGGAGACCTATGAGGTCTGGCGCGCCACTGATGGCGCGCCCGAACTGATCGGGATTTCCGGCTCTACCAATTACCTGGACCGGGCGGTGGAGGTAGGTGTGGAATACTTCTACCGGCTGCGCGGGGTCAACCCGATCGGCGCGAGCGAATGGAGCGAGGGCGCCTGGGGCTGGTGCCGGGCCGCGCGCGATGACTTCACGGGTAATGGATTATCTGATCTGTGGTACTACCATGCGCCGAACGGGACCTGGTATGTGATCGTGGGCGAGGGCGAGACGGCGCGCGCGCAACTGGGCGGGCCTGATACCCGGCCGGTGCCGGCGGACTACGATGGGGACGGCCGGGCCGATCCGATGGTGTATGAGCCCCTGTCCGGCTACTGGGCGGCGCTGCTCTCTGGCAGTGGGTATCAACAGGTCGAGGTGTCCGGCTGGGGCGGCCCGGGATCCGTGCCGGCGCCGGGTGACTTCGATGGCGACGGGCTGACCGATCCGGCGGTGTATTATGAAGATGCAGGTCTGTGGCGGGTATGGCTCTCCGGCAGCGGGTACGCCGAGGTGGCGGCCCACGGCCTGGGCGGACCGGGCCGGCAGGCGGTGCCGGGCGACTTCGATGGCGACGGGTTGGCCGATCCCTGCGTTTACAGCGCCGCCGATGGTAAATGGTATATCTGGGAGTCCGGCAGCGATTATGCTTTGCGGGTGATCAATGACTGGAGCCTGGGCGGCCACGTGGTGATCCCGGTGGCGGGCGACTACCTGGGGATCGGACATGATGTGCCGGGTCTGTATTACCGCGAAAGCGGTCTGTGGTACTTCCGCCGGGCGGATGGCACGACACGTATGGAGGAGTTCGGCCATGATGCCGCCACGCCGCTGATGGGTGATTACGATGGCGATGGCGTGACGGACCTGGGGCTGATCTATCGTGAACGCTTCGAGACCATCTGGCAACTGCTGATGTCGGAAGAAGGCTACCGCGAGGTCAGCGGGTCGTTCGGCCGGCCCAGACCGTAGGGGAAGGTGTTGGGTGTTAGGAATTATGGGTTGTGGAAAAGGAGACCGAGGATGAAAGTCCTATTGAACCATTATGTGTTCTACAACCCGTGGGTGTCAACGCGCCATGGGATGCGCACGGCGCCAACATTTGTCGGTGCGCTGCTGGGCATGCTTGCATGTATGCAAACTTCCGTCGTATATGCCGCGGGCTTGTATGACCGGGAGTGGGAATTCCGCCAGCCTGTCACCATCGCGGGCGGCATGATCGAAGGTGAACTCACCAATTTTCCGGTGTTGATTCAGATCACCAATGCGAATAATCACATTTTCGGTCAGGCCCAGCCGAACGGCAACGATATCGTGTTTACCGCTTCCGACCGCACTACAAAGCTTTCGCATGAAATTCAACATTATGCCGATACCGGAACGAATGCATTGATCGCATGGGTCAAGGTGCCGCTGTTGCCGGCCGGTGTCGACACGACCCTGTACCTGTACTACGGCAACGCGGCAGCGCCCGACCAACAGGCCGTCGCCGACGTCTGGGCTGATGGATTCGGCGCCGTCTGGCACATGAACGAGTTGCTGGCCCGGGATTCGACCTCCAACGCCTACCATTTCATATCAACCTCATCGGGCTCGACGGCGTTCCTGGCGCAATCCGGCAAGATCGGATCGGCCGTCATGTTCAACGGCGACGGCAACATTTCGGCCGGCAGCCCACCGCTGCTGAACATGGGGCCGAACAAGAATCTGACCGTGTCCTTCTGGTTCAACGTGCCGAATCCCTGTGGAGGAGCTAGTGTTCGAATGCTTAACCGGGGTATGGCGAACAATTCTTCGACGGGATTTGGCGTTTGGAGCGGTGCTGGCGCATGCAGCCCCAGATGCGGTTATGGCACCGGATCCATCCGTAAGTTTACGGCGATTGCGGACAACACTTACGCGGATGAAACCTGGCATTATGTGACGGCCGTGTTCGATCGTCAGGGGGACATGACCCTTTACATGAATGATGGAACGGATTTTAAGAGTTACGACATGTCGGCGGATGCCGATTTGAATCTGTCGACCACGAGTGCTCTTCAAATGGGCGGCACCAGCTCGACCACCGGCGGCTGGTTGATCGGGAAGATCGATGAGGCGCGAATCTGCCGCACGATTCGCAACGAGGCCTGGCGACTGGCCTGCTACCGTAATCAGGGCGATCCTTCCGCGTGGATTACGCTAGGGCCGGAACGGCCCTGTCGGCCCCCGGGAACCTTCATCACGGTCCGGTAGCAAACGTGGACAAAATGCAGCGGCTTGACGCCGCTTCCCGCTTAACACCACAAGGCGGCCGGTGGCCACAATCTGCCGTTGCTAACGCTATGGCTGGATATTCCGGTCAAGCGCCCTGGCCGCCTGCCATACCCACAATTTTTCAAATTTGACGCAACTCCCCGGCGGTGTTCTTTACGGCAAAAAGGCTTGCGTTTTTGCATAAAACATTAAATAATAAATTAAAAGGAATTTATATCAGGTCAATCAATGTTACGCGATGTGAGTGTTTATGATGCAAAATATTTTCCGTAGTTTCATTTGCTCTATTGCATATTTAGTTGTTCTCTGGTTGCTGTCACCCTTGCCTGGATTCGCCGTTGAAGCCCGGGGGGGTGACCAGGTTTTTGAAATTGCAGTCGCCGGTATTCCCTGGCGCGTGCATGTTTTCACGACGGTCGGCACTAATGACTTTACGGTTTTGTCTGGGGGGGATGTTGAATACCTGGTCGTCGCTGGTGGGGGCGGTGGTAGCGGTTCGAGTGGGTCCAGTGGCGGTGCCGGCGCTGGTGGTGGCGGCGGCGGTTTCCGGACGGGCACCGTTATGGTTGCCGGCGGCGTTTTGCCCGTTGTCGTGGGTGATGGCGGATTGCCCGGAGACGGTCTTAATAC
>JAIVGW010000110.1 GCA_020201415.1 Lentisphaerota bacterium | reverse complement strand
GGCCAGCAGCAACCCGCCGCAGTAAATCAAATCCACCGTGGGATCTTCCAACGCCGCGCGCAGCAGGTCTCCGGCCCGAACCGGCTGCCAGTCCCCGGTCCAGTCCGGACCATCCAGAAACGTCACGTTCCAGTCATCCGCCAGCAACAGGGATATCTCCTGTTTTACCTCCGCGGCCATACTTTGAAAATAAGGTGAAACACCATCCTGCAGAATGGCGATTTTCACAGTGGGCGCCGCTAAGGCCCCAGTCGCTATCATGCCGGCCAGAACTGCCGCACTGATCATTTTCATATTCGACCTGCCTCCCGCTTCCGATGATTTGGCTCCTATCGACCTGTATGCAAAGCGCCATGCTCCCTGCCGGCTTTCCTGATCAAGGCGCGTAGCGTAGTCACCCCCCGCAATGCGTCCGCCGTCGCCTGCCGCCCGGCGGCCATGATCGGCTCCGCCCGATGAAAATCCATGAAGCTGATGTCGCCCAGGCGTGGCCGGATCAACAGGTCGGGAGGGTCGATCTGAAAGCGGGCGGCGGTGATCTGGGCCTCCATGATCCTTATTGAATTTCCCAGCACGTCAAAGATCCCGGGCATCTCCGCGGCTTTCAGCCAGCGCGTAACCAGCCGGCCCCAGGGCGTGCCATTGCCCGCCACCCGTGCCTTGACCGTTTTGACCAGCCGCGCCAACGCTTCGGCCGTGTCGCCGGAAGGCCCGGGCGGCGGGTCCTGCTTTTCGCCCATGGCCTGTGGAGTATGGTAGCCGTTGACATCCACGGCTACAACGAAATCCGCGCCCATGGCCCGCGCCACGCTGACGGGCACCGGATTGACCAGGCCGCCGTCCACCAGGACCCGGCCATCCATGGCCACGGGAGTGAACATTCCAGGGACCGCTATGCTGGCGCGCACTGCCGTCACAACATCGCCCCGTTCAAAGACAAATTCATTTCCGGAAACAATGTCCGTGGCCACGGCCCGGAACGGCAGATCCAGCTCCTCCATGGCCGCGAAATTGACATGTTCACGGACAAAAGCTTCCACCTTGGCGCCGTCAATCAGGCCGGAACGGGGGAAACTCAATTCGATGAAATACGAGATCATCTGGCGCCAATCCAACCCACAAGCCACATCCCGCAGGGCTTCCCAACGCCCGGCGGCATAAACCGCACCCACCAAAGCGCCCATGCTGGCGCCGACCACCATGTCAATCGGCAGTCCGACCCGCCGCAGTTCCTCCAGCACGCCCAGATGCGCCCAGCCGCGGGCGGCGCCGCTGCCGAGGACCAGCGCGACTTTCGGCCTTTTTCTGGATAATATCTTATTCAGACGCATGACGTTCAACATCCAGGGGCCAGGACCGGCAGGGACAAAACTCACGGCCGTTTACGCCGGCGCTGGGCCGCCGGGCCCGCTCCCTCGATCATGGCATAGGCATTATGGTTGTGGATACTTTCCGAATTCTCGCTTTCAACCTGGAACCAGATCACCCGCTTATCGGCACACAAACGCTGCGCCACCATCCGGGCCACATCTTCAGCAAACCGGGGATGCTGATAGGCGTGCTCCGTGACATGCTTTTCATCAGCGCGTTTCAACAGGGCATAAAGCCCGCTGCTGGCGGAATCTTCGGCCAGCCCGATCAACTCCTCAATCCAGACGAGAGCCGCGGAACGCGTCCTGATGATCACCTGTGATCGCTGATTGTGCGCGCCGGCGGAGCTGATGTCCTTGGAACAGGGGCACAACGTGGCTACCGGGACCGCCACCTCGACAATCAGATCCATGGCCGCGCGACGCCGGGCGCGCCGGTCCAGCGAAGCCAGAAAAGCGCAATTGTAATTCATCAGCGACCGGGCGCCGGAAACCGGAGCGGATTTTTCCACAAAATAAGGGAATCTGATCTCAAGGTGCGCCGTCAAGGAATCAAACCGTTCAACAATCGAACCCAGGATGGCTTCAATCGAGCGCAACGATACCAGGCCGCGATGTTCATTGACCACCTCAACGAACCGGGACATGTGCGTTCCCTTGTAATGATGCGGCAAATCCACATAAAGGCTGATGTCCGCCACCGTGGGCTGGGTCTTGTTTTCCCGGTCCAGCACCATGATCGGGTACACAAGGTGCTTGATCCCGACCTTGTTGATCGGAATCCGCCGGTTATCGCGTTCGTTTTGCGTATCGTGCATGCTCATATCAGCTCAACTTTCGGGCCAGGGCGGACACCACCCACCCAGAGCATTCAGGGCCGCCGTATGCGTCAAGTCATGATGTAAGGGAGTGATGGCCACAAAATTGTCCGCCACGGCCTGCACATCCGTCCCCACACCATCCCCCAGCATCTGCAATTCGCCGTCCAGCCAGTAGTAAACATCGCCGCGCGGATTGGCGCGCCGGTGAAACACCTCCACGAAACGCGACCGTCCCATGCGGGACGTCCGGAATCCCCGGATTTCGCGTACCGGCCGGTTGGGCACATTCACATTCAACAGCGTGTGTTCCGGCAGACCCTGTCGCAGAATCTGCCGCACCAGCGGCACCACCGCCTGCATCGCGGTCTCCCAGAGCGGATCCTGAAAGGTCGCCAATGACACCGCCAGGCTGGGGATGCCCAGAATACTGCCTTCGGTGGCGGCGGAAACCGTGCCGGAATAGATCACGCTGATGCCCACATTGGGGCCAAGGTTGATACCGCTGATGACCAGGTCGGGCGGCCGCGGCAGCAACTCGCCAACGGCCAGCTTGATACAGTCAGCAGGTGTGCCGGAAACGGCATAACCCTGAAAACCGTCACTACGGGTCACCGGCCGGACCTTGATCGGGTCGGCAATGGTGATGGCATGACCGACGGCGCTCTGCTCTGTTTCAGGCGCCACCACCGTGACCTCGCCCAGCGGACGCACGGCCTGGTAGAGCGCCATAATGCCGGGCGCATAAATCCCGTCATCATTGCTGATCAGAATACTGGCGCTCATACTCGGTTACCTTGTCAAATTCATTCACGGAAGCTCATGCATTCTGGATTATCAGCTATCGCCCGTCAAGTTGTTTCCATGCCGCAAAACGCGGCCCTGGAAAAAGCCCCCCTTGCTACTATTATGAATCTGTTAAATACCTTTTTGCTGACCGCATTTGGGACTTGTCTTTTATGACGGGCAACACAAAATGATGCATCAAATTGTTTTATTCACTCCAAACGGGGAACGGACATGACTTTCCAGGCCGGATTCAGCGAAGTGGACATATC
>JAIVGW010000109.1 GCA_020201415.1 Lentisphaerota bacterium | reverse complement strand
CCGGTCTTTCACACCGCAAGCGTTGGATCGCCTTTTTTCATAAACCGCAGGGTGCCCTGTTGATCGACGAAGGCGCAGCCCGCGCCATCATAAACCAAAGGCGCAGCCTGCTGCCGATCGGCATCACAGCCGTGGAGGGGGAATTCCCCGCCGGCGCGGCCGTGGATGTCAGGAATGGCGAGCGCCTTTTAATTGCCCGGGGCCTTTCGGCCTATGCCAGCCATGATCTGCGAAATATTCAGGGCCGGCGCTCTGCGGAAATCTCCAAGATTTTCGGCCGGGCGCATTACGAGGAAGTTATTCATCGCGACAATATGGCGCTGCTTTGAGAACAGCGGTGCAGGAGATTGATATGACCGTACCGACCCAGGATATGCATGTGTTGATGGCGGAAATTGGCCGGCAGGCGCATTGTGCCATGCACGAGCTTAACCGCTTGAGTAAAAAACGATCCGATCTGATCCTGCAGGACATGGCTCAGGCGCTGATCGACCGGCAATCAGGAATTCTCTCGGCCAACGCCGATGATCTGGCGGATGCCCGGGAGGGCGGACTGTCCGCTGCCATGCTTGATCGTCTGCGTCTGGACGAAAAACGCATCACCGCCATGGCCGATGGTCTGCGCGCCGTGGCGGCCCTGCCCAATCCGTTGGGCCGCGTTATCCGCCGCTGGACCCGCCCTAATCAGCTCAAGATATCCAAAGTCCGCGTACCCATCGGCGTTATCGCCATTATCTATGAGGCCCGTCCCAATGTGACGGCCGATGCTGCGGCGCTTTGCTTCAAGACCGGCAACGCCGTCATCTTACGCACGACCGAGCGGCAGTGCGCGAACTGGTGCAATTGGAAGGACTGGTGAACCTGGTGATTCCGCGCGGCGGCGAAGCCCTGATCCGTGCGGTTAACGAAATGGCGCGTGTGCCGGTCATCAAGCATTACAAAGGGGTCTGCCACATCTATGTGGATGAAAGCGCGGACATTGATATGGCTATCGCAATCACGGAAAATGCCAAATGTCAAAGGCCGGGTGTCTGTAATGCCGCGGAAACCCTGCTGGTGCATGAAAAGATCGCCGCGCGCTTCCTGCCGGCTTTGGCCCGCCGCCTGACGCAACACAATGTTGAACTGCGCGGCGATACCATGGCCCGCGGTATTGTGCCGACCATGCTCCCCGCCGACGAGTCCGATTGGTATGCTGAATATCTTGATCTGATCCTGGCAATCCGGGTGGTCCCTTCCGTCCAGGCCGCCATTGAACACATCAATCAATACGGCTCGGGGCACTCGGATGCCATTATCACCCAATCCGCTCCGGCCGCCCGGCTTTTCAAGCGTGATGTGGATGCCGCGGCCGTCTATGTCAATGCCTCCACCCGTTTCACCGATGGCGGGGAATTCGGCATGGGCGCGGAAATCGGCATCAGCACCGACAAACTGCATGCCCGCGGTCCCATGGGACTCGAAGAGCTGACCACCTACAAATACCTGATTGACGGACAGGGCCAGACAAGATCCTGAGCCCCTAAGATATGGGGTAATCACCCGTCATGGTTCTCGGCATCGTCGCTTTCATCGTGCCCGTCTGGCAGATCAATTACCGCCGGCGGCAGCTCGCCCGGCTCGGGCTCAAACACATCCAATTCAAGCGGCAATTCAGAACGACGAATCACATAAGGATTGTATTCGCGCTGCGGTGAATTTGCATCAATCAAACGGAGGCGTTGCCGTGAAGCCAGCCACTCCCATTCCCGCGGCTTGAACCGGCACCAACGATCCAGACCGTTTAACAGATCAGCGACGGATTCAGTTTCCAACTGCTCCAAGTCCTCACGGCCGCGCAATAATGACTGCGGCAATTGCCCGGTATCAGCAGGGGGAACGGCGACAAACACCGCCCTGGTCTCGGGATCGGCGAGACGCATTCGCTCACATAAGCTCTCGATGTCAAGCTCCACCCAATCGCCATATTCCCAGGCATACAACAGAGGCGGCAGGTCGCCCTGAACCGGCCGGTAGGAATACAAGGTAATTTCAGGCCGCAACAACATAACATCAAACGTCGCCTGTAAAACAGCCGGTTGTGCCGGCGCCACCAGCAGCAACGGCGGCCGAGGCTGTGGTTTGGGAGCCATTCCGCACAAGATCAGGGGGATCATAGTTACGATCATCAACATAAAACCACGGCCAGCATTTTTCATCTGAGCACCTCCGTTGGACGGCCAGGCTATTTCTTCAACACCTTGCGGAATTCACGGGTAAGCAGCGGTAATATTTTAAAAACATCTCCCACCAGACCGTAATTGGCGACTTTGAAAATTGGCGCTTCCGCATCCTTGTTGATCGCCACGATCAAATCGGAAGACGACATGCCTGCCAGATGCTGAATCTGTCCGCTGATCCCGCAGGCTATGTAAATCTTCGGACAGACAGTCTTGCCAGTTTGACCCACCTGATGGGAATAGGGCATCCATCCGGCATCCACCGCCGCGCGGGAGGACCCTACCCCGGCGCCCAGCACTTCCGCCAGTTCCCGGACCAGGCTGAAGTTCTCCGGCGCCTGCAAACCGCGACCGCCGGACACAATGATATTGGCCTCGGCAATATTCATGGTGGTCTCACGCTCAGCTTCGAACCGCAACCGGCGGGTGCGCGAACGCAGCAAGGCATCCGCCACCTGCTCCAGGATGATATCACCGCCGCGCCCTTCCACCACCACGGCCTCTTTCATCACCTTGTGCCGCACGGTCGACATCTGCGGGCGATGGTTGGGGCTGATGATCGTGGCCATGATATTTCCGCCAAAGGCCGGGCGGGTCTGCAGCAGGTTGCCCGTCTCCGGATCGATGGCCAGGCCGGTGCAGTCGGCGGTCAGGCCGGCATTAACAGTCACCGCCACCCGCGACACAAGACTGCGGCCTATGGTCGTCGCCCCGCACAGCAGGATGGCCGGCTTGTGCCGTTGCACCAGGTCAATCAGGACGTTGGCATAGGGCTCGTCCTGGAAATAGGCCAATTCCGGCCGGTCGACCAGGTAAACATGATCGGCGCCCCGACTGGTGAGTTCCGTGGATTGGGAATTGATGTCGTGCCCGAGCAGCACGGCGCACAACGGCATCTGCAGGTCATCCGCCAGCTTGCGTCCCTCGCCCAGCAATTCATAAGTGATGGACTGAACCACCCCCTCCTTCTGCTCGGCAAAAACCCAAACGCCGCGGAAAGCGCTCAAATCCAAAGCGGCCGCCGCGGCGCTGCGGATGGTTATGGCATCGAACTTGCAGGCCTCCACGCAGGCGCCGCAAAGATTGCACTTGCCCACATCAATAACCGCCAGCCGTTCCTCGAGAGTAATCGCGCCGAAAGGGCAGGCCTTCAAACACAATCCACAGCCAACACATTTATCCTTTACTACATTAATCGGATCCATCCCTTGTCTTCCCTTTCGTCGACTATGAAGCGGACGCGATGACCGCATCCTTGATTTTCTCAACTAACGCCACGGCCAGTTCGTCCGGCGCGCCCTGCATCATCTCGCCCCCGCCGCGCGCGGGCGGATTGAATATCCTGACGACCTTGGTCGGCGAACCATCCAGACCCAGGCGGTCGGCGTCACAATCAAGATCGGCGGCCTGCCAGTGCTGGATCTCCGCTTTGCGAGCTGCCAGCTTGCCCTTGAGCGATGGCAGCCGCGGCTCGTTGATTTCCTTGACCACCGTAAGAATACAAGGCAACGGGCCTTCGATTACTTCATAACCTTCTTCCAGCAGTCGCTCTGCCACGATTTTGTCGGTGGTGATTTCCTCAATACGCCGCACATAAGTTATCTGCGGCAAGTCCAGATGGGCGGCAATGCCGGGACCTACCTGGGCCGTATCACCGTCGGCGGCCTGCTTGCCGCAGATGATCACACTGTAATCCGCAATCTTCCGTAGCGCCATGGCCAGCGTGTAACTGGTGGCCCAGGTATCACTGCCGGCAAATGCGCGGTCGGACACCAGAATGCCTTCATTGACGCCCATGGAAATGGCTTCTCGCAAAGCGCTTTCAGCCTGCGGCGGGCCCNNGCCGTACAGCCTCCTCTATCGCGTACATGTCAAACGGGTTGATGATGGAGGCGACACCCTCACGCACCAGCGTGTTGGTCTTCGGATCGATTTTGACGTCTGCCGTGTCTGGCACCTGCTTGATACACACCACAAAATGCATAACCATCCTCTCGTCTTAACCAAGTTGATTGCCGCCGGCCGGCAATCCGGCCGCAATTGCCGAAAAAAAAGCGAAAATATTGCGCCACAGTCGCACTAAACCGACGCGCATTCAATTGTACTGATACGCGGTGCGTTTGCAAGACCCAAATACACCAAATTTGATTGACAAACACCCTGAAGCGATTTACCATACAAATGGTTCAGTAAACGATACAAGGGGTTTATATGCGCACCATCTCATATCTTAGATTGCCGCTCGCTTTCCTGACAACAATCCTGATGCAAGCCGCTCTTGCCAGAGCCGCCCCCATCACCATCACCTATCCCGACACCGATCTGACGTTCCGTGAGAGCGATGAGTTCGCCGGCATGGTTGCCGGCAAGGCCTGGGATATGTCGGATATGCATGATGTCACCTGGTATTCCGGCTTCGTGCCGCCATTAAATCATCCGACCGATGGCATCTGGTCCGGGCTGTATTGCCGCGCCGCTGAACCGGCTTATTACTGGCCATTATTTCGCGGGGTTATTTCCGATCCCGGTTATTACCAGTATTTCACCTGGCACAATCCCGGCACGCCTTACGGTCCGTTCAATCCCATTGACGCCGACCGGTTCAATCGCCTTGCCATCCGCCATGCCCTGCCGGCCGCCAATCGTTCGGTTTTTACCGTCAACTGGTTCAGAACCCTGCTGGACGCCACGGAATTTAACAGGCTGGCTTTCGCCGACGGCGATTACGCCCGCCCCGCTGGCGGATCAGCGGTTTGGACCCCCTACCCGGACGGGTTTCGCATATACGATATCGACCTGACCGGCACCGACTTCAACGCCGACCGCATTCCCAATTTCTCCGGCGGCGGATCGCCCATCATCTCCGATGCCTGGGGCGGCACTATGTACGGGTTCTACATTGTGCCATCGCTGGATGCCCGCAAGGATACCGCCTATGCGCTGGACTGGATCAGGCTCTATCGTTCGGAACCGGAAAACCGCATTACCCTGACCTGGACCAACGATCCTTTGCTCCCTGATGACCACCGGGTGTCGCTTCAGCTTTTCGTGGCCACCAATAATGTTGACGACCCGGGCGACTTGTTCCTGTCCGGCATCGAAAACGACGGCGACATGACCTTTCATACCGGCGCGCTCCCACCGGGCCAATATTCTTTATATCTGAAAGTCATGCTCGATACGGGCGACGGCTTCGACGAACTCGGCCGCAGTGATTACAGCCCGCTGATCAGCATTAACGCCCGCCCGACATTTGAGTTTACCGCGCCCTCCTTTACCAGCGGCGTGGAATATGCCGCCGCCGACCGCGGCAAACCCTGGAACATGTCCGGCCCCGAAGACCTTAACCTCTCCCGCGTTTTTGACATTGCCGGCGGCGGATTCACCAATAACCAGCTCACCGCCACCCTCGCGGACAGCGACCCCCAAATCGCCCTGGATGTGCCAGTGCCGATTGATACCGCCCGCTACCGTTACCTGACCTTCCGCATGTTTTATGACACATCGCCGTTTCCGCTGTCCGATTTTGACGATTGCGACCAACGCGCCTGGGAGATGGGCGCCGTAGCCCGCTGGGTGTGGGCCAGGAACGATTTTTCCCTGGATGGCTCATACACCAAGGATATCCTGCTGCAGGAAGGCTGGTACGATTACACGGTGGATCTGTGGGACCGTGAATTGCTTGAAACACGGGGGGAATTCGGCACGGCCCAGGCGGGCTGGCAGGAAATCGGCCAGGCCAACTTTTTGAT
>JAIVGW010000345.1 GCA_020201415.1 Lentisphaerota bacterium | reverse complement strand
CTGCAGCCTGCTCCCGCCGCCATGTACCAGCGGGCGAAAACGCTTTCCGACCTGGGCATTGTGGATTACCTCGCCAAGCCGGAAGTCAGGGCGCTGTTGGAAAATTTCGAAACGTTCAACCGGCATTTTGAAGCCAATTGCAAAGGCATGTATTGGTTTTCACCGCAATGGGAGACGTTTACCCTTGACCTTGAGGATACGGGGCGCATCGCCGTCTGCCGGGGCAAGCCCATGAGCCACCCGACAACTTTGCACCCCATCTATCCCGAGGTGCGGCAAAACTGGCTGGAGGTCGTCCAGTCTTGTATTGACCGCGGTGTTGATGGCGTCAATATCCGGGTCTCGCGCCACGGCGGGATGAACGAACCCTGGGCCTACGGGTTCAATGACCCGGTAATCGAACAACTGAAAAACAAGGAAGACGTTTATGAAGCCGCGCTGGTGAACGGCCGGGCCTTCGATAAGTTCATGGAGGACGCGGCGGCCCTGCTGCATCGTAACCACAAGGAAATAGGCGTGCATCTGTGCGGGATCATGCTGCGTGCGCCCGACCGGCTTATGGCTACGACCAAGCCCGGCAACTTTGTCTGGAACTGGGAGATGTGGGTGCGTGATCTTGTGGATTACACGGAATTCCATAAGACCAATTTCTTTAAATTCCCGCATGCGAATGAAATTATCGACCACTTCGGTTACGTGGTCCGTGCGGCCGGCAAGCCTTTCATTTACCAGAGTGGGCAAAGCAGCGGGGTCACCCATTATGACGCGCCGCATCGCTTTCTGCCATTTGAAATGCAGTGGGCGAAAAACCATCCGCACATCACCTGCTATAATCTGTACGAAACCGCCGGTTTCTTTAAAATGAATCCACAGGGCGACTATATCGGCAGCCCGCATATTGCACAACTTGTTAAGAATAACTGGGGGTAGATGGCTCAATGACATTCATGATCTGGTTTTAGAAATCTGTTCCGAAAAGGTTGCGACGAAGCGCAACCCTCCAATGAAATATTCGTGCGTTTTCTGAAAATATGGAGGGTTGCGCTTCGTCGCAACCGTCTGTGCTTTAGGAAGCAACTCTCATCAATGCCACTGGCGAGGATAACATGCAAACAACGGAAAAAACCGGCCGGAAGATATTCATTCAAGCCGGGCAACCGGTCGGGCTGATCGGCGGCGATGACGGACGCATGCGGCAGGAAGGCGATACACTGGTCGTGCTGCCCGACGAGCGCTGGGGCAATCCGGTGTACGCCGATAGCTGTCTGGATGAGTGCGATTTCCATATCCATGCGCGGCTGACGCTTGATCAACTGGCCGGCTCCGGCGCCTCGGTGCTGCTGGGCGGTCACTATCACTACTCGCATTCCCGGCCGGAAGGCAACTGCACTTTCCGCATTGTGCTCGATGAAGACACCGCGCCGGCCAACAAGCAGTCGCTCGACAAGCCCATGTACATCGTGCATGGCATGGCCAATCCGCTCAAGCGACATTGGAGCCTTGAAGCGAACCGGTCCGCCAAACAAGTGGTCGGCAAGAGCCTTGATTTTATCCGTCCCGGCGAGCCGTTCACGATCGACATCTTCCGCCGCGGAACGGAATTGACCTTCGAAATCAATGGGCGGGTGGCATTCAGCATCTCGTTGAGCGATGGCGCGAGCGGGATATCGCCCGGACGCTGTGGCGACACCGGCTGGCCGATCAGCGTCGGGTTCCTGCCCGGACACGCGCCCCTGCGGATTCACGAATTCTGGGCCGAGGGCTGCTTTACCGGGCCGGCGCGTGCGACTTCGGATGTCTGGTATTTGAATACCGGTGGCTATACCCATTACCGGATACCCTCACTCTGCATGACCTCCGGCGGACGTTTGCTGGCTTTTACGGAAGCGCGCCTTTCCCGCCTTTCCCGCGGCTGGGAATGGGAATATGCGCTGGTCAAGGACGAGGTCCACTGTTTGATGAAGCATTCCGACGACCAGGGTCGGACCTGGTCGGAACCGCAAGTCGTTATTGAGCGGGGGACGAGTTACGAGGCGCGCGATCCCGGCCCGGTATTGGACCGTGATACCGGAGAAATCTTCCTGATTACGGGGAAGGCGCCATGGCTCATTTCCTCCCGGGATGACGGCCGGACCTGGTCGGACCCGCGTTCGCTGGCAGCGGCGGCGCCCGGGAAGTTTCAGGATTTCAGGCCCGGTGTGGGCAATTGCGCGATCCAGTTGCGCCATGGCCCGCAGCGGGGCCGGCTATTGCTGGCGCTTTATATAAGCAACGCGGTTTGCCTGATTTACTCGGACGACCATGGCCGAACCTGGCAGCCGGGCGCGTTGAGCGCCTATAATCGGGCCAGTGAACCGACTCTGGTCGAATGTTCCGATGGAAGGGTGATCCTGAGCCCGCGCTTGATGTCGTCCGCCCCTGGCCGGTTGTTCATGATCAGTCACGACGGTGGCGAGACCATCGCCGAAACCCGCTTCGAATCCGCCATCCCGATCCCCGGGCAGGGCGAGCTGGTGGCAGTGGACCTCGCTGGAGCGGGAGCAACGGAAGCCCGTCGGGCCCTCGTTTTCTGCGGGTCTGCCGAGGATAAAACCCGATTGACGTTGATCGCCAGCCTGGATGATGGCCGGACCTGGCCGATCAAGAAGGAGCTGGACGACGGTCCGTGCGCCAATCTGGCCCTCGTCGCGCTGCCTGAAGGGCAGGTCGGCATCCTTTACGAAACGGACAAGTACCTGCGCCAGCGCTTTATGCGCGTGGATCTGTCTGCGCTGCTGGATACGTGAACAGTGTTGGTTGTATGTGTGCTACCGGAAGGCCAGCCGGCGCAGGCTGGAGCGGAATTCGTGAGAATTCCGGCTGGTGTGGTGGAGCGGAATTCGTGAGAATTCCGGGCTGGTCGCGCATGGAAGAACCGGAATGTTTACACATTCCGCTCCGGGGAGCAAGATGGCGAAGATCAAACGCGGGGTGGAGCGGAATTCGTGAGAATTCCGGACTGGAATACAAGCCGGTGTTTTGCCGGAATGTTGACACATTCCGCTCCGGGGAAGCGGAGAGGCAAGCGCCTGCTGGATGGCGCCGGGTGATGCTCGAACAAGGCGGACTGCGGCCATAACCAATAATGCCACAAGGGAGTAAGTCGGCCCGCCCCGCGGCGGGGCGGGAATTAATGGATTAAAAATACAGTAAGTCGCCGGCCCCGCCCAAGGCAGGGTGCCGCGATATGTTTCAGGGAGAAAAAAGTATGAC
>JAIVGW010000344.1 GCA_020201415.1 Lentisphaerota bacterium | reverse complement strand
CTTGGAAACCAATTCCAAAACCGCGGACTCGAAATGGTCGCCCTTGACAAAATTATTTTCCAGGCTACTCTGCCATTCCGAATGACTTGGTTGCCGCATGGCGGAGATATCCGCCCCGCGCTGGAGCGCATGCTGCAGGTATGACAGGATGGTTGTGTTTGCCGGGGGAATTTGCTATCTTCCAAGAAGCTGTCCGCGCCGGAAGACGCGGCCGGGTTTGCCGGTAACCGGAGGAATCTATGTCGCCCGCCAGAAAGCCAAAATCGGCGAAAGCAGTCCATGCTCAGCCGCGCTCCAACGCCCTCTTGCTGGAGGTGGCCTGGGAGGTGTGTCAACAGCTGGGCGGCATCTATACCGTGATTCGCTCCAAGGCGCCCAGCATGGTGGAAATCTGGGGGTCGCAATATTGCCTGATCGGGCCTTACAACCACGCCAGCGCGGCCGTGGAATTCGAGCCCGCCTATCCCGCCGAGCCGTTCGGCTCGGCTGTGCGGACCTTCCAGGAAATGGGCTATACGGCGCATTACGGACACTGGCTGGTGACGGGCCGCCCGCAGGTGGTTCTGCTTGATCCGGACTGTGTTTACGACCGGCTCAATGAAATCAAGTATTTTGCCTGGGATCATCACAGGATCAGGATTTCTCCCGGCGATGGCGAAGTTGACCGGGTGCTGGCTTTCGGCTTTCTGGTATGCGAGTTTATAAAGGCGCTGACGGCGCAGCGTCCGCGGGTGCCGCCGGTGGTGGCGCATTTCCATGAATGGATGGGCGGCACAGCCATTCCGGAGATCCGGCGGTCGAACCTGCCCGTATCGATTGTGTTCACGACCCATGCCACTTTACTGGGACGTTATCTGGCGATGAGCGACCAGTGGTTTTACGATCATTTGCCGTTCGTGGATTGGCAGGCGGAGGCCCGGCGGTTCAATATTGAAACGCGGGTCATGCTGGAGCGCGCCGCGGCGCACGGCAGCCATGTTTTCACCACCGTCAGCGAGGTTACGGCTCAGGAATGCGAGTATCTGCTGCACCGCAAGGTGGACGCGGTCCTGCCCAACGGTTTGAATGTGGAACGTTTTACCGCCAGGCACGAATCGGAAAACCTGCACAAGATATATAAGGAACGCATCAACCAGTTTGTCATGGGATACTTCTTTCCCAGCTACAGCTTTGATCTCGATCGGGTATTGTATTTCTTTACGTCCGGGCGCTACGAATACCGCAATAAAGGGTTTGACTTGACCATCGATGCCCTGGCCCGGCTTAACCACCGTCTGCGGGAAACCAATGACGATCTCACGGTGGTGATGTTCATCATCACCCGTAAGCCCTTTCGCTCGATTACCGCCGATGTGCTCAACAACAAAGCCATGCTGGATGAGCTGCACAACTCCTGTATGGCCATCAAGGATCAGTTGGGAGAACGCCTGTTTCATTCGGTGGCGGCCGGCCAGATGCCTGATTTCAACAATCTGGTGGACGAATACTGGCGTCTGCGCTTGCGGCGCACCATGCAGACCTGGCGCACGGATAAGCTGCCCTACATTGTTTCGCACGACATGGTGGACCAGGACGGCGATGAAGTGCTCAACCACCTGCGCGCCGCCAACCTGGTCAACCGTCCGGATGATCGGGTCAAGGTGGTGTATCATCCCGATTTCATCACCACCAGCAATCCGCTTTTCGGCCTGGACTACGATCAGTTTGTGCGCGGCTGCCACCTTGGATTATTTCCCAGTTACTATGAGCCATGGGGCTACACCCCCCTGGAATGTCTGGCCCGCGGCATTCCCGCCGTGACCTCCGACCTGGCGGGTTTCGGCAGCTACACCATGAGTCATGCGCCTGAATGCGGTATGCATGGTCTGTATGTGGCGCATCGCCGCTACGCCGGCCCTGAACAGTCCATTGAAGAGCTGGTGGATATCATGCAGGCCTTTGCCCGACAGGATTTGCGGGAACGCATTGCCACGCGTTTTCATGCGCAGGAGCTTGCCGAGCAATTCGACTGGAAACTGCTCGGCGAACATTACCACCGGGCGCACATGATGGCGCTCAACCGTCATTGAAGCGCCGCCATCCGCCGGTCACGCTTACCGCCAACCCCGCTGTCCCAGCAGGCCGCGGTCGGGCCTGGGTTCGCAGGGCCGGTCAGGTTCGCCTGTCAGCCGACCGCCGGCCGTCCATTTTTCCCGGTCGTCACCCCAGAGGTTTTCATAAATCAACTGCTGCATTTCCCGCAGCACCGGGGCATGCCCCGGGTCGTTGGACAATTCGCGCAATTCCTGCGGGTCGTTTTGCAGGTCGAACAACTGGCAGCGGTTGCCCACGGGATACCAGATCAGCTTGTGGTTGCCGCGCCGGACCATGCGGGCCGCGCGCTCGTCTTCGTAATGTTCGCCATACAGGTGGCCGTGCCGTTTTTCGGAAATCATGGATATGCCTTCCACCGTCGCGGGAATCGGGATGTCGCACAGATCCAGCAGGGTGGGCATGACGTCCCGCAGACACACCAGGCGATGATCAATCTGATGGTGCCCGCTGCGCCGGTAATCGGCCGTGGGCATCAGGATCATCGGGATTTTGGCCGACCACTCCAGCAGCGGGGGCTTGCACCACAGGTTGTGATTCCCCAGCATGTCACCGTGATCGCAGGTGAACATGACGATGGTGTTGTCCAGCAAGCCCTCCTCGCGCAGGGTGCCGATCAGCAGCCGGATCTGATGGTCGATGTAGGTGCATTGGGCGTAGAAGCCCATGCGCGCCAAGCGTATTTCAGTGGATGATAAAGGCAGGAACCGGTCGTTGTGCCGTTTCAGACTGTAAGGTATCCGGTCGGGATTGGCGGCCCAGTCGCCGACGATGGGGTCGTCAATGCCGATATCGCGGTAAAGCTCCAGATATTCCGCGGGCGGGGTAATGGGCGGGTGCGGGGCGGCATAGGAGCAGTACCATAAGCCGGGCTTGCGCCGGTCGCGCCGCTGGATGGCGCGGCACATCTCGCGCGTGGTCCAGTTGGTGGGGTGACAGGACTCGGGAAGGTGCCAGGGGCGCATGACGTATTCATTATTGCCCATGGCATGGGTCAGTTCCTGGCCGCTGTAACCGCTATGTTGCAAAAACAGCTCGTAATCATCCGGGCCGTCTCCCAGATGGTGCCGGCCTTCTTCGTTAATCAGGGCGTCGTCAAATCCGATGCGGTCGCGCTGTGGATGGACATGCAATTTGCCGACGGCATGGGCCTGGTAGCCGTTAT
>JAIVGW010000343.1 GCA_020201415.1 Lentisphaerota bacterium | reverse complement strand
CCGTCCGAAGCCGCCACTTCATTCTGGGAGTCGGCATTTTCCCAAAGATAAACGGGCGCGGTGTGTTCCAGCGGCCAGGCCGGAATGGCCGGCGCGCCTGGCTGGGCGATGTTTTGCTCGACGTCGGACGGGGTGTCCGTCGGTGCGACCCAGACATCGGGAAAAAAATCAGCGTTATTGTTGTAGGTGGCGCGGGACCAGGCTTCCACCGTTCTGTAGTCAGGAGCGAATCTTCCTAGATGGATTTCCACGTCCGCGCCTCCTCCTTGCAAGCGGTAGGAGCCTTCGCCGATCTTATAGGGGCCGGAAATGGCGAAGATGCGGGAGTGGTTGGACCAGCGGGGATGATAGACTTCGTAATTGCCCAGGCCCGGGGCATCGTTGACGCGCACCATCCAATTGGTGCCGGTGTTGGTGTCAAACATCTGCACATTGCGGTGCGGTCCGTCCAGGATCCAGAAAAGATGTTGGTTGTCGGGGGAAAGCGCCACCCAGCAACCGCGGCCCAGCCTGGTCCAACGCCTGGTCTCCAGGTCCAGCATGCCGGCCTCGGGCCAGGGGAACACACTGCTGGCATAGCGGCCGCCGGCGGATATTTGAAAAGTGTCTTCGCTGACCTTGGTCTGATTCCAGACCAGTTCCGGCGCGGGCGGCCGGATGCGCTGCCGGAGCCGTTGCCATGGTCCGGGGGCAATATGCAGGGGTATGCGGTAGATGGCGGCGTGCGACGGCAGGGTGCGCCGATCATCGATTTTATCCGTTGCCAGATAGATCCATTCCCGGCCGGTCCGCGGATCCAGCCAGGTGGTCAGCGCGAATCCCGGCCCGAGGTCGCGTATCTCCCGGCCTTCCCAATCCACTAGATGACAGGTCTGGGTCTGGCGGTCGGAAAAGATGATATGCCGGCCGTCGGCGGTGAAGAAAGGCTTGGCGAAATTACGCGGTCCGTCCAGGATCATTCGCTCGCCGTGGCCGTCATCGGTGTCCAGCCCCATCAGGCGCAGGTCGGTCCCCTTGGCCAGGTAGTCCGTGGCGTCGCCGGTGTCCTGAACCCAGACCAGCCTGGCGCGCGCGCCGGTCAGGTCACGGATTTGCTGCATTACCGGATCGTTGGGCGGGACGCTGGGTTCCGGCACGGAATGCGTTGCGGGGGAACAGCCCGATGTTGCCATCCCGCCGGCCAGCAGCAACGAGGTGATTAATCCACGGAGGAGATAATGATGGGAGGGAATAAGCATATTGCAAAAAATGATTCATTTCCGGTTAAGCCAGCGTTCGACAACTTTTTCATCCCGGTCGGTCCAGGGCACGGCTTGCTCATGTTGGGTGGAGTTGTTGCTGCTGAAGAAGTCGCCCATGAACTTGTGATAATCGCCGGTTTCAAGCCGTTCCTCGCGCCATTTCCGGAAACTGGCGCGATCATATTGCTTAACCCGCGCGTCCACTTTTTCGTAATCTAAAATGGATTGCAGAAGTTTTTCCATGTCGGCCGCGATCTCCGGCCGGCCGTCGGACAGATTGCGGATTTCGTCCGGATCTTCCCGCAGGTTGAAGAGTTGCGGCGGGAAGCCCGGATAAGCGATGTATTTCCAGTCGCCGCGGCGCAGCATGAAAGCGCCGGTGCGGCAGGAAACCGTATGCACTTCGGAGAGCACCCAGTCCGGCCGGCCGTCGTGACCGCCGGTCGCGGACGGTAGCAGCGAGTGCCCGTCCAGGCCGGACGGGCCGGCGCCGCCGGCGAGGTCCATCAGAGTCGGATAGATGTCAACCAGTGAGACCAGGCGGTAGCAGGCCTGGCCGGCCGGCAGGCCCGGTCCGGCCATGATCAGGGGCACGCGGACAGACGGTTCGTACAGGCTCATCTTGGTCACCTGGCCGTGTTCCATGGCCAGTTCGCCGTGGTCGCTCGAAAAAATCACCGTGGTGCTGCCGCGCAGGCCCCGGCGGTCAAGGGTATCCAGGACTTCCCCGACCATGGTGTCCACTTCGGCGATCATGGCGAAATACACCTTGCGCAGCATCAGGACCATATCCGCCGAGTAGCCGTGGCTCCAGCCCTTGACGGCGCGCTGATGATCCGTGACGGGGTGGGGCGTCTCATCCGGCGGCGGCAGCAGCACGCCGGACTCGTCGATCATGCGCAGGTAATGCAGCGTGGTGCGGAAGGGGTGATGGGGTTGGTTCAGGCCCAGATAGAGGAAAAAAGGTTTGTCGCCGTCCGACTCGTTTTCCAGCCACGCCACGGCCTGATCCACGTGGCTCCAGTCCTTTTGGGAGAACCGGCGTTCCTCGGATTGCTCAACTTCCGGGCCCCGGGTCCGCTGTACGGGCCGGTCAATGGCGGCGGCGCGCAGCCAGGAAGTCACGCGTGCACAGACGCTGTGTTGACCCGAAAGATAGTCGGTCTTGCCCAGCACGGTGTTGCGGTAGCCGGCCTGTTCGAGGTGGTCGAGAAAAGTGGGCGTATCCGCTTCCAGGCCCTTGTGGTTGTTCCAGGCTTCGCAATGGTGGGTGAAGGCGCCGGAAAGCATCGAGGCGCGCGAGGGACAGCAGATCGGATTGTTGCTGTAGGCGTTGCGGAAAATCACCCCTTCGGCCGCCAGCCGGTCGATGTTGGGCGTGGCGTGGCGCATCGCCGGATGTCCCATGCAGCCCATGACCCGGCCGTCCATGCTGTCGGTATGGATGAATACGATATTGGATTTTTGTTTGCTCACGGCGGCTGTTTCCTTGTGCTCTTAATGGCGGACTGATTGCGTCATGGGTTGCGCTCCTTGACCGGCAGGCCGAGCCGTTCGTATTGTTCTGTTGGCGCATCATGCTCCCGCATCAGGGAGATCAGCTGCTCCGTCATACGTTCGGTTTGGGTCCGGTCCCGCAGCGGATGTTGCTGTTCCGGATCGGTCTGCAGATCGTAAAGCAGCGATCCGAATTGGTGAGCCTGGTTCATGAAGGGTTTGGCCGGAACCCGCAACAGCCGGCAGCCCTTGGTGAATGGGAAGGGGCCGGCCAGTTCGGCCTGCTGTAATTCGGCGGGGCTGAACATCCGGCGCATGTGTGAAGGCATGAGCGTGTAGTTGAATAGAGGGCTGCTGTCCGGGCGCACCGGCGCGCGCATGTAAACGTAGCGGCCGTCAGTGATGTTGACATGTCCGCCGAAAACGCCGAAGAGCGCGGCTTCGCGCACCGGCTTGTCCGCGGCGATGGTATCGCGCAGGGGCCGGCCCAGCATGTCCGGCGGAATGCCGGCGCCGAAATAC
>JAIVGW010000342.1 GCA_020201415.1 Lentisphaerota bacterium | reverse complement strand
TCGCAACGCTGGGTGGAATGGGCCGGGGAATTGGGCGTCGGGGCTGCTTCCGATTTCGAGGATAATCATTTTCCTCCAGCGACCCGCCGTCTGGGGTATTGGACCCGCCGTTCGCGCGATGGCGGCCGGACCTGGGACGAACCGACGCCGGCGCCGGTATCAGCGCCGCATGGCGCCAATCTGCTTCCCAACGGCGATTTGATATACATAGGGACCATGCCCGGCGTTGATTCTGATGGGAAACACAGCCTGGGCGTTGCAATTTCTGCGGATCAGGGCGTTACCTGGACAGTCGCGGCACGGATCAACGCTGCGCCGCAGGTGCCGGGTACGGTGGCGGGTGAAAAACCGCGCCTGTGCGAGCCGCATGTAGTGGCGACGGCCTCGGGCAAGCTGCTAGGGCTGGCCCGCTATCAGGTCAAGGATGTGAAACAGCGGGTATTGTGGCAGTTTGAAAGCCCGGATGGCGGTAAAACCTGGACGGAGCCGCAGCCGGCCAGTCTACTGGGTTTCCCGCCGCATCTGTTGCGTTTACGCGATGATCGCATCCTGGTTTCGCATGCCATCCGCCACCAGCCGCCGGGACAGCGCTTCTGCCTGTCCGCCGACGAGGGGCTTACCTGGGATATCGCCAACCAGTTGACCTTGCAGGATGCGCCGGACGGCGATCTGGGCTATCCCGCGTCAGTGGAACTGGACGATGGCACATTGCTTTCCGTATATTACCAGAAGGAGCGCGCCGGGGAGAAGCCGTGCCTGATGTCGACGCATTGGCGGGCCTAACCTGACATATTCATGCGCCAAGTTTGCTGCCGGTAAGAGGTGCGGGCGGTGGTCTGGATTACGCGACGGTATGGGTAAGGGGATAAGGCTTATGCAAATTCAATATGCCTGGTGTTTGATAGCGGCTGTGATATTGACGTCAGCGCCTGTTATGGCTTTCAGGCTGGCGTCGTCGGTGGAAACTCCGGCGCCGATAGTCGTGTATGCAGATGCCCCGCACTATGTCCGCCTGGCGGCTGATGAACTGGCGGAATATATTCAAAAAACCGTTGGCGTCCGGCCGCCGGTGATCGAAGGCTTGCCTGATCCTGCGCCTCCCTCAGCTATATGGGTCGGTTATCAGCCGGTGTTAAATACAATATTTCCGGATGTGGATTTTGATTTTACCCACCCTGAAGAAATCTTGATATTGGCTGATGCCCAGCAGGTTAACGCCGTCTATACATTTCTCCAGGATTACCTTGATGTGCGCTGGCTGTGGCCGGGCGAAATGGGCGAGGATGTGATACAGAGGGAGATAATTGAATTTAAGCCTTTCATTTACCGGTATCATCCGCAGATACGCCATCGCGCCGGCCTGCTGGCTTTTTCTTCGCTGCCGGGATGGGGTTACGGACGGTCACGCGACTGGTCGCGCCGTCAGCGGCTGCAGTTGGATTCCCTGGAAATGGGGGGGCATGCCTTCATGGATTGGTGGGAGCGGTTTGGCGAAACCCACCAGGAATATTTTGCCCTGCTGCCCGACGGGCGACGCGCGCCTTACGGCCGCAATGTGAAATACATTAAAATGTGCGAATCCAATCCGGGGCTTTGGGATCAATGGCTGGCTGAAGTTGACGCCCGGCTGCAGGACGATCCCAATCACCGGGTCTTTTCCGCCGGGCATAATGATGATTGGGCCAGCGGCTATTGCACTTGTGATGGCTGCCGGGCCTGGGATCACCCGGCTGGCGAGTTGCGTCATTTTCGCTGGCCAGGGCTGTCGGTGGAATATGTGGCCATATCCGACCGCCACGTGACATTTGCCAATACTTTGGCACGCAAGTTGAAACAACGTTATCCGGACAAAGATTATTATGTGGTGGTCATGGCTTATGGACATACCCGTCCGCCGCCGGTAGCCGCCGTGCCCGATGATAACGTGATCATTGCCAGTGTGGCCAATTTTTACGGTCGCCCTGAATTAGTGGATCAGGCTTCAACCACCGGCATGACTCATCGCCGGCAATTTTTGGGGTGGGGGAAGGTTGCTCCCAATATAATCTGGCGTCCCAATACCGGCAGCCCCGCCGGCAGTCAGCAGGGTCAACCGGATGTTTTCTTTCAGCAGGTGATTGATGACTGGAAAATGGTTGCCGAAAGCGGGTGCATCGGTATCTGGATCGATATGATCTGGGAGCATTGGGCCACTCAGGGACCGCAGTATTACCTGATGGCGCAATTGACCTGGAATCCCTATCAGGACGGTTGGTCTGTTCTGGAGGATTATTATCGGCGTGGGTTCGGGCCGGCTGCTGATGAAATGCGGGACTATTGGGCGCTTTTGAATGCGACCCGGGAATTGTATGTGAGTAAGGAACAGGCGTACCACGAAGTCTATGACAGTGAGTTTTTTGTGCGGGCCGGCTCCATCCTGGACCGTGCGGCCGCCAGGGTGCCCGCTGTTCCCGATACATACAGTCAACGCGTGGCCTTCGTGCGTGTCGGTCTGGAATATACCAGGTTGCTGATGGATTTACGGCGTATCATGGTCCATGCGCGGGCTGCCAAAGGCGAGGATACGTCCGCATTGGAGCAGGCGCGTGCTACATGGTCGGCCATGGAGCAACTCTGTCAGGATAATCCCGGAACGCTGAATTGGTCGGCCCTGCGTCCTCAGACGCCCCGCATGCGCTCGTTGAATCCCGACTACATTTCTGCACGATGACCGTCCGGTTTATATGCTTGACTGATCACTGTTAACCTGTATAAATTCCACCATTACAAGATTCTCGTCCCTGCGGGACGGTCGTGAAGCTGGTTATTGAGATATGTGCAATGCGTGACAAGGGGATTAATTACATGCGGAAAATGGCAATTACAGGAACGTTTGCGGGTTTATTGATTTGTTTGATATGTGGATGTGCGGTTGACGACCGGCCTAAACAACCGGGACTGTTTGATCCCCACGCCGCCGGTCCCAAGATGGCGCTGGTTGAGCAGGGCGTGAGCCAGGCGCCCATCGTTGTCTTTCAGGATGCGCCCCCTTTTACCAGAAATGCTGCTGAAGAGTTGGCGGAATATATTGAGAAAACCAGCGGCGCCCGCCCGGAATTGATTGAAGGCCGACCGGATCCCATTCCCGAGCATGCCATCTGGGTCGGTTACCAGCCGGTTTTGCGTGATGTTTTTCCCGGCGTCGATTTTGAATTCAAGCATCCTGAGGAAATTCTGATTGCCTGTGACGGTAAAAACCTGGTGATTGCCGGACGGGATGTCTGGGATCCCGAGCACATGGTAGTGCCGGACAAACGCGGCAAGGACATTGTCGGGAAGCAACAGGAATATGGTACTATCAATGCCGTTTACACTTTTCTACAGGACTGTCTGGGGGTGCGTTGGCTCTGGCCGGGCGAGTTGGGCGAAGATGTGCTCCAGATTCCAACCATCGAATTGCCGGCTTTCGTTTACCGTTATCATCCCAGTATCAGGGCGCGTGCCGGCATGATGGGCTTTTCGGCTTTGGGTAACAGGGGGTATGGTCAATCCCAGGATTGGATGCGGTTGCAGCGCTTACAACTCGGATCGTTGCAGATCGGCGGCGGTCATGCATTCGGCGGCTGGTGGGAAAGGTTCCATGAAACCAATCCGGAATATTTTGCCCTGCAGCCGGACGGCACGCGCGGCGGTGGCGAAAAGCCCTATCCCAGCGCCCACACTGTGAAAATGTGCCATTCCAATCCCGATCTGGCGCGAAAGTGGGTTGATCTTGTGGACGAGCAATTGGAACGCGATCCGAACCTCACGGTTTTCAATGCCTCGCCGAATGACGGCTGGGCCAGTGGACACTGCGTCTGTGATAACTGCCGGGCCTGGGATCATCCGGATAACGAATTGCGTGGATTCAGTTGGAAGGGGTTCAGCACAAAATATGTCGCCCTGACGGATCGCGAAGTCACTTTTGCCAATGTTTGCGCAAAGTTGCTTAAAGAGCGCTATCCCGATAAGGATTATTATGTGTTGATGATGTCATACGGACATTCACGGCCGGCGCCGATAGAAGCGCGGCCGGCGGATAATGTCATTATATCCAGCGTGGCAAATTTCCTGGGGCGCGGCGATATGGTTGATCGCGGGTCGAGCTTGGGCACCACTTACCGGGAGCAGTATGCGGCATGGTCTGAAATAGCCCCCAACCTGGTGTGGCGTCCCAATACCGGCAGTCCCGCCGGCTGGCAGCAGGGTCAACCTGATGTGGCCATTAACAAGGCTATTCAGGATTTAAAATTAGTTGGTGAAAACAACTGCATCGGCATCTTTATCGATAGCGTCTGGGAGCATTGGGCTACACAGGGACCTCAGTATTACGTGATGGCCCAGCTGGTCTGGGACCCTTCCAAGGACGGACACGCCATCATGGAGGATTATTATCAGCGGGCCTTTGGCAAGGGCGCCGAGGCTCTTAAGGCCTATTGGAAGCTGCTCGAAGACAAGCGCGAAGTGGCGCGCCTGAAATCTATCGGCAGAGGTTGGGATTTGTGCGCGCCGGTCTGGATTACACCCACCTGAATATCGAACTGCGCGGAGTCATGTCGCGTGTGCGCGAGTCCAAGGGCAAGGATGCGACAAGCGTGGAGCGCGCGCGCGCCATCTGGGTTGAAATCGAGCAACTTTGCAAAGATAATCCTTATGCGCTGAACTGGGGGCCCATCCGTCCCCAGACTCCGCGGATGAGTTCGCTCAATCCCGATACCTACGTCAAAAGCCAGTGATGCTGCTTGACTTGTTACGATTAAAGTAATAAATTAAATGGTATGAAGTCTGCAAATCATCAGCGGCTTTTGATTCTGCGCTCTACCGGGCTGGCATTGCTGATGGCCCTAATCGGGGTGCAGGCGGCCCCGGCCGCCGAACGTTACGTCAGCCTGAACAATCCCGACGCATTGCCGCCCTACACCAACTGGTCCGAAGCCGCCGCCCACATCCAGGATGCGATTAATGCCGCCGCAGACGGCGACTTGATCTGGGTTGGCCCCGGCACCTATACCGTGCCGACCAATGCCTTGACTTATGACAGCGTCACCAACGTGGTGGACCTGCGCAAGGCGGTAACGGTGCGCAGTGTGGAAGGCCCTGATAATACCCGGATCGATGGCCAGGACCTTTACCGCGGCATGTTCGTTTATCCGCCCGCCGGAACTCAGGCCGTGGTGGTTGGATTCACGATTCATAACGGACGGGCGGACTGGGGCGCCGGACATGGCGGCGGCATTTATCTGTACAGAGAGAGCACACGCACTTCGGTGGTGGAAAATTGTGTTATTGAATTGAATCGGGCCGCCAGCAGTGGCGGGGGCGTAATGATTGGCCCGGACAAGGATCGAACTTTTACTGCCATTATTACAAATTGTGTCATTCGCAGGAACAATATTACCAGTGGAAGCGGTGGCGGCCTACTGTCGAGCGCCAGGT
>JAIVGW010000108.1 GCA_020201415.1 Lentisphaerota bacterium | reverse complement strand
ACCCCCTTCCCCTTTGGCGTCCTTTGCGGTTACCCCCCTTTTATATTATTCTCTGCGCCAGCAATTCTCATTATGGCACGAATGTTTTTTAAGGCGGCTCAGCCGGAGGCTTCGCCCTACCTTTCAGTGTTTTTTTGGCTCATTACCGGGTAGGGCGAACCGTCCCGGTGAGCCGCAAGTGCCAAAATGAGAATTGAATTGCTGTCTCTGCGCAGTTTCTGCTTGACAAGACCGCCATTACCATATAAAAACCTACTTTCACATTTCGGCATGTTCATCCTGCCGTTTAGCCATGGTCCCCATGGCAGTTTCTTTTCCTCCACGTCCGGCAGGCAGAGATCGAATGAATCGACCGGACGTAGGAAATCCATCCATGCAGTCATCAGACATATTTACGACTCTATCAGAGCCGCTGCGCCGGGCTGTAGCCGAAGAAGGCTACACCCAGCCCACCCCGATTCAACAACAGGCCATTCCACACCTGGTCGCCGGACGCGACCTGCTGGGCTGCGCCCAGACCGGGACGGGCAAAACGGCGGCCTTTACCCTGCCGTTATTACAGGAATTAAGCAAGACGACCGCCCGGACTGCTCCCGGCCGCCCCAGGTCGCTGATCCTCACGCCCACCCGCGAACTGGCGGCCCAAATCAACGACAGCATTAAAACTTACGGGCGCCATCTGAAAATCAAAAGCGCCGTCATCTTCGGCGGTGTAGGACAAGTGCCGCAGGTCCGCGCACTGCAACGCGCGCCGGAGATCGTGGTGGCCACGCCCGGTCGGCTGCTGGACCTGATAGGCCAGGGCCATATCAAGCTGGATCGGGTGGAAATATTCGTGCTGGACGAGGCCGATCGCATGCTGGATATGGGATTCATTCCGGCCGTACGCAAAATAATCGCCCGCCTGCCGGTCAAGCGGCATTCGTTGTTTTTCTCCGCCACGATGCCGCCGGTGGTGGCGGAACTGGCCCGAGAACTGCTGCATGACCCCGTTCAAATCACGGTGGATCCGGAACAGCTCACGGTGGAACGCATTGTGCAGAAAATGATGTTTGTCGACAAGGAAAACAAGGACACCTTATTGATCGATATAATCAAAACCCATAAGATGGACAAGGTGCTGATCTTCACCCGCACCAAGCACGGCGCCGACAAGGTGGTAAAAAAGATCACTGCCGCCGGAATCAACGCCTGCGCCATTCACGGCAATAAGTCTCAAACGGCCCGTACCAACGCCTTGCAGGGATTTAAAACCGGCAAGGTACGCGCCTTGGTGGCCACCGACATCGCCGCGCGCGGACTGGACGTGGACAACATCACCCATGTCATTAACTATGACCTGCCGGAGGAACCGGAAACCTACATCCATCGCATCGGCCGCACCGCGCGCGCCGGAACCGACGGCGACGCCATTTCCTTCTGTAGCGCCCGTGAGCGCGAATGGCTGCGCGGCATTGAGAACCTGATCCGCAAGCCGATTCCCGCGGAGATGAAGCATGAGCATCACTCCGAAACGGCGCGACGGGCGGTCGGATCGTCCGCGCGTCCGGAACCGCGTCAACCACAGGGCCGGCGGCAGCGCACGAAGGCGCCCGCCAGGCATAATCCCCTGCCCCGCAGTTGGCGTCAAAGTGTAAGGCCGCAAACCTCAAGTCGACGTTGAAACGCCTTAAACATTTTATTACCCTTGCAGAAGTTGATCTTCAATTTCAGCATCATACCGCTGGACCTGTCCGTCTTTCAACCGCAGCGCCTCGTCTTTCAACATCTGGAAATACCGGTCTCTTACCGCTTTGACATCTGGATCATAGAACCGGTTACGTAACTCTGCCGGATCTTCCCGCAGATTGTAAAACTCGCAGGTATCGGTCAGGTTCAAGACCAGCTTCCATTCGCCATCGCTCACCATCCGGCAGGAAGCGTGGCCATACCAGTCACCATGATATTCACAATAGTTTACCTGGCGGTCCCAGCCCGTACCGGATTCCATGTAAGGCAGCAGGGACTGCCCCTGCAAGGTGTTGTTGCCCATGACCGCCTGAGGCGTGCCGGACATGGCATGCAGACAGGTGGCCGTCACATCAATCAGGTTGGCCGGGCCCGGCAGACGCTGCGGCGCTGGCGGACCGGGCGGCTTGATCAGCAGCGGGATGCGGTAGATTTCGTCGTACATATAAGCGCCCTTGCTCAGGAATCCGTGCGAGCCGGCCATGTCGCCATGATCAGCGGTGAAGACAATCAGTGTATTGTCATAGTCCCCAGTCTCCTGCAAAGTCTGCAGCACCCGGCCTACCTGCTCATCAATAAGCTCCATGTAGGAAAACAGACAGGCCAGCATTTTTTTGAGGGTTGCATCATTCTCGGCATCTTTTTTAGATGTCCCCAGCAAGCGCAATTTCCGGTGATTAAAAGGCTTGCCCTCCATGGGGTCGTGCCGGTTCGACCAGAACGGAATATCATCGGGATTGTAGCGGATCCCGAACGAATCCGGCACCAGCCAGTTGGAATGCGGTCCGGGAAAAGCGCAAAACGCCAGAAAAGGTTTGGACCGGTCGCGCGTATTTAAAAAATCACTTGTCATATCGGCCGTGACCACATCCGGAAACTCATGCATGGGTATATCCATGGTTCCGCTGGAACCGCCGAGTTCCCGCAGCGGCGCCCCCATGGAATAATTCGGATGCCAATGCGAATTTTTCTGGGTATAAGGCAGGGTGGAACGGCCTTCCGGGGTATGCTGAAAACTGGTTTTGAACAGGTCGGCTATCGGTCCGATGTGCCATTTGCCGAAATAAGCGGTTTCGTAATTGGTGTTTTCGGCCGCCCAGTCCTGAATCATCGTGGCGTCGGGCCGGAGATGCTGACAGTAGGAATAACTCGGGGTGGAGTTGTTGAACATGTGATGGGCATGCGGATAAAGTCCCGTCATCAGGCTGGCGCGTGCGGGCGAGCAAATAGCCGTGGGCGTATGCGCGCAATCAAACACACAGGCCTGTTCCGAAAATCGCTGCAGATTCGGCGTACGCACAATCTTGCCGCCGTAACAGGTTAAGAGATCCACGCGCAACTGATCACAGAAAAACACCAACACATTCGGTTTGTCAGCCATATCGGTCATTCCTTTTTACGTTTTCACGCCCCTAACCTGCTTTATTCACTGGCTAAGTGTGTCACTTCGACGATATCTATAAAATAGTTCTATGTCCTGATTAAGCCAAGCGCAGCGAATATAGATCGGCATCCTGCAGCCGTACCCGCAGCCGTACCGGACGGCCGGCCAG
>JAIVGW010000341.1 GCA_020201415.1 Lentisphaerota bacterium | reverse complement strand
CCGATGATCATCTTGAAGAGCGTGGTCTTGCCAGCGCCATTGCCGCCGATCACGCCGACGATGCCGCCGCGCGGCAGGTCGAAGCACACGTCCTGCATGATCACCCGGTCGTCGAAGGACTTGGTCAGATTCTCGGCCCTGACCACCAGGTCGCCCAGGCGCGGCCCGGGCGGAATCTGGATTTCCAGGGAGTCGGGCTGTGTATCGACGGTCTGTTGCGCCAGCTCCTCGTAGCGGCTCAGGCGCGCCTTGTTGCGACTGCGCCGGCCGGAGGGGTTCAGGCGTACCCAGGCCAGTTCCTGCTCCAGCAGCTTCCGGCGCGATTGCTGCTGTTTCTGGTCGCGTTGCAGCATTTGCTGCTTCTGTTCCAGCCAAGCGGTGTAGTTGCCCTTGAAGGGGTAGGCCTGGCCGCCGTCGAGTTCCAGGATCCATTCCGTGACGTCATTGAGGAAATAGCGGTCGTGGGTGACCACCACCACCGTGCCCTTGAATTGCTTGAGGTAGGTTTCCAGCCAGGCCACCGATTCGGCATCGAGATGATTGGTCGGCTCGTCCAGAAGCAGGATGTCGGGATTGGAAATCAGCAGACGGCAGAGCGCCACCCGGCGCTTTTCGCCGCCGGACAAAGTATCCGCGGGGGTATCGCCCGGCGGCAGGCGCAGGGCGTCCATGGCTACCTCCACGTGACGGTCAAGCTCCCAAAGGTCCAGGGCGTCGATTTGTTCCTGCAGGTCGCCCATTTCCGTCCCCAACCGCTCAGTCTCGGCTGCGCTCAACTGGCCGCCCAGTTCCTCGCAGATCCGGTCGTAGCGCTCCAGCAGGCGGCGTGATTCCGTCACGCCTTCCTCGACCGCTTCCGCAACGGTGCGGCCGGTAGTCAGTTGCGGCTCCTGCGGCAGGTAGCCCACCTGCAACTTGCGTTCCAGGATAGCTTCGCCCATGAAGTCCTGATCCAGTCCGGCCATGATGCGCAGCAGGGTGGATTTGCCCGAGCCGTTGCCGCCGATCACGCCGATCTTGGCGCCATAGAAGAAGGCCAGAGTCACGTTTTCCAGCACCGGTGTCTTGTTGTAAATTTTGGTAACCCGCTGCAGGTTGAAAACATACTCGCCGGCCATGTCTGGTGCTCCGTTATAATAGGTTGTCTGGTGTCAGTGATCGTGCAGTGTAGCAGCCGGCGGGATGGCTGGCCATTAAAAGTTTTTGCGGACATTTGTTGCAAGAAAGGCGTTGCGTGTTTTTGCCGCAGGGCGTAAAATCAATGCAATCTATTTCAAGATGCAGTTGCTGGCAAAGGGGTGGGGTTATGATGCGGCGTTTATCGTGCTGTTTGGGTGTCACGCTCTGTTGCGCTTTTGCTGTCTGGCCGGGCCGGCCCGCGCCGGCGGTTGAGGCCCCGGCCCAGTTCCGGGTTTGGGCGGCAGGTGATTCACATGCTTCAGGTGATTTTCAGCACGGTTATGAAAGTGTGGCCGTGCCCCTCCGTCAGGCGGCGGGGCTGGTCTCTAACGCGCCGGGCTTTGATTGGGATATCATGGTGGATGCCGGTGACTGCTGCGGCGGCCAAGGACCCCCAGGGGATGCCGAAGGTCAAGTGCTGGTTGATCAATACCGCTCGCTGACAAAGAATTACCGCGAAGACATCTATCACGTTGCCGGCAATCACGATGCCGATTACTATGATCTGGGGGCGGGCGCCTGGTTCAGCAAGTGGGTCGACCCGACCGGAGCGCACACGGATTATTCCGGGGTGCATCCGGAGCTCAGGCGTTTCGCGGTTGACGGTACATGGGAGCGCTATAAGTTCCAGGCCGGCAACATCCTGTTCCTGATGATGAGCGATTACAACAGCGCGCCGCCGCCGGTGGGCCGTGGCAGCAGCCGGGAGGCGCTGAAGGGCGGGTTTCCCGCCGGGGCCGTAACGCGTGCCACGTTCGACTGGTGGAAGCAGCAGGTTTTGTCGAACCAGGACAAAATCATTGTCAGCATGCATCACCACATGCTGCGCGATACGACCACCTGGGCCAAGCACATTACGAAAAAAGGGTTTCATGGATCCAGCGGCGGTGTTGAGGGCTCGGGATATCTTTATCACATAATCGAAAATCCGGATCCGGAGAATTTCGAGTACACTCCTGACGCGCATGTTTTTGAGGACTTCCTGGAAGCCTTCCAAAAGGAACATGGACGGCCGGCGATTGACCTCTGGCTGGGCGGACATTCGCATCCGGCGTCACCCACGGAGACGGTTTTCGGCCAGGGCCTGACGGAAACCATGTGGGGGGTGACTTTTGTCCAGTGCGGCGCGTTGACCAAATACCATGCCGGCCGCCGACCGATGAGTCGCTTGATCACTTTCATGCCCGGCCGCGCTCAGGCGGAAATTCAATTGTACGTTCACAGCGAAACGCGCAACGAACGCAAATACAAAGTTCAACGGCACATGGATCTGGGCTGGTTTGAGGAGGCGGCCAAAACCGTAACGCTGCGCCATCCGTTTGTTGCGCCGCCGGCGGATACACGCCCGGCGCCTTCATCGGTGTACGGCTTCTGAATATAACTGGCCGGCCTGCTGTCGGCTGTGAATGAAATACGGGTGACGGAAGGAGATGTCTCCATGCAGGAGGATTTCAACGATTTTCTGCCGGCGCGCCTGTTTGACGCGCATGCCCATCTTTATCGTAAATTGGACAAAAAACCGGCGGCTTTCAAGGTTGGTGATGAAGTAGGCTGGGAAACCTGGCGCGCAACGGTGGAACGGCATGTGGGCGCCGGGCGGTTGGCGGGTGGATTGTTTTTTGCCTCGCCCTCCCAGGCGCTTGACCCGCATGCCGCCAATGACTGGCTGCTGGCGCAACTGCGTGACCGGCCCGACTCGCGCGCCCTGCTGCTGAGTACCCCGGACGGTGATCCGGACGATCCGCTTTTTGCGGACCCGGCGGTGGTCGGGTTCAAAGTGTATCATTGTTTTGCGGCGGAGCAGCCGACATGGGAGGCGACGCCCGACAAATACATTCCCGAATGGGCCTGGCAGGTGGCCGATCAACGCGGCTGGGTGATTACCCTGCACATGGTGCGCGAGCGGGCGCTGGCGGATGCTGAAAATCAGCGCTATATCCGTGAACATGCCGAGCGCTATCCGCGCGCAACTCTGATCCTGGCGCATGCGGCGCGCGGATTCAACTATCGCAACACGCAAAAGGGCCTGGCCGGCCTGCGCAGACTGGAAAATATCCGGTTCGACATGTCCGCCATCTGCGAGTCGCAGGCCCTGACGGCCATTCTG
>JAIVGW010000340.1 GCA_020201415.1 Lentisphaerota bacterium | reverse complement strand
AACCCGGGCCGTGCAGGTGCTGGCGCAATGCCGCAATCTGGCTCGCCGTATGCATCTCAAGGATGATTTAACGGCTGCCCATCTGTTGATGATTCCCGATCTTTGGAGAAGCGCGACGCCGGATGCCGCTCTTCCTGTCATCCAGGAGCCCGCACGTCGGGCCGTGCGTCTGGCGCTGGCGGCTCTGGATAAGATGCGTCGGGCGGAAGGCTCCCAGTTGGGCGGTGATCTGGCGCGGCGCCTGCGCTTTCTGGAAAGTCAGGTCCAGCGTATCGAACGACGGGCGCCGCGGGCGGCGCTGCGTCTGCGCCGGCAATTGCTGGCGCGGATCAAGGAACTGGACTTGCCGTCACGGCCGGATCCGGTTAGATTGGAGCGGGAAATAGCCGTTTGCATTACCCGTGGCGACATCAGCGAGGAACTGGTACGCCTGCGCAGTCATTGCAGTCAGTTTGCTCAACTCGCGGGGACCGGCCGGCCGGCGGGCCGTACCCTGGATTTCCTGATCCAGGAAATGTTGCGTGAAGTGAACACAATAGGTTCCAAGGCGGGCGACACGGATATTGTGCGGCGGGTGGTGGCGCTCAAAGCCGAATTGGAACGGATTCGCGAACAGGTACAAAACGTAGAATGAAACCGCAGCCGAAAAGGGCCGTGCTTTTGTTGCTTTCCGCGCCATCCGGTGGCGGAAAGACGACCTTGTGCTGTCGTCTGCGGGAGGAATTTCCTGATATATTTTATTCCATATCCTGCACAACCCGACGGCCGCGCCAGGGAGAAGTTGATGGCCGCGATTATTTTTTCTTGGATATGGAGGAGTTTCGGCGGCGGGCTGACCGGGGCGCGCTGCTGGAATCGGCGCTGGTGCATGATTACGCCTACGGGACGCCCCGTGCACCGGTAGAGGAGGCCTTGCGCGCCGGACGTGATGTGCTGATGGATATTGATGTGCAAGGCGCCGCGCGGATTCGCGACCTGCTGCGCCGGGAGCCGCAATCGCTGCTTGGCCGCTCATATGTCGATGTGTTTATCATGCCGCCCGACGAGGCAACCTTGCGCCGGCGCCTGGAGGGGCGTGCCCAGGATGATGCCGCCACAATTGAACGCCGCCTGCATAACGCTCTGGAAGAAATGCGCTGGCTTGATCAATACCAATATGCGCTGGTCAACGACAATCTGGAGGCAGCCTATGATCGGCTGCGGGCCATTCTGCTTGCGGAACATTGCCGGGTTATTGCCGGGAGAAATGCATGAATATACGCCGGGGAAATGTTATCTTGGGTGTGACCGGATCGATTGCCGCCTACAAGGCGGTCGAACTGTTGCGTCTGCTGAGGAAAGACGGATACGACGTGCGAGTGGTGATGACTCCGTCCGCCACGCGATTTGTTGGAGAACTCACGTTCCGCACGCTTTCGCAACATCCTGTGTTGGTTGATATGTTTGCCGCGCCCGATATCTGGGAGCCGGCGCATATTGCCTGGGCGCAGCGGGCCGCGGTCATGCTGATTGCCCCCTGTACCGCCAATGTGCTGGCCAAGCTGGCACATGGCCTGGCTGATGACGCGCTGACGGCGACGGCCCTGGCTTGTGAGGCGCCTCTGATCGTGGCGCCGGCCATGAACAGTGCCATGTGGCGTAATGCGGCCACGCTGGCCAATGTGCGCACACTGCGGGAGCGCGGGGTGCAGGTAATTGATCCGGTTGCCGGGGAAATGGCCTGCGGCACCAGTGGGCCGGGGCGCATGCCCGAGCCGCCGGACATCCTGCGCGTGCTGCGGGAGCTGAAATAATGCGACTGCTGGTTACTGCCGGTCCGACGCGTGAACCGCTCGATCCCGTTCGCTATCTCAGCAACCGGTCCAGCGGCAAGATGGGGTATGCCGTGGCGTCCGCCGCCGCGGCGCGCGGACATGCCGTCGTTCTGATTTCCGGGCCCGTGGCATTGCCGCCGCCGCCGGATGTGCGCCTGGTGCGCGTGAACACGGCCGCGGAGATGCTGGGGGCCGTGCAGTCCGAATTGGCCGATTGTGAAGCCTTGATCATGGCCGCGGCTGTGGCTGACTGGCGGCCGGTCTTTATCGCCGGTCAGAAGATCAAAAAACATGCCGGCAACCTGACTGTTGAACTGGAACCCACCGCGGACATCCTCCGGCACATCAAGTCCGACAAGGGCGCGCGCCTGTTTGTCGGATTTGCCGCCGAAACCGGCGACCCGCTGCCGGCGGCGCGCGCCAAATTGCAGGCCAAGGGGCTGGATTTTATTGTGGCCAATGACGTCTCCCGGTCCGATATCGGGTTTGACGTGGATCATAATCAGGTGACCTTGTTGCATGTTGACGGCCGCACGGATCATTGGCCGAAGATGACCAAGAAGGAAACGGCCGAAAGGTTGATCCGTGAGTTGGAACTGGCGGTCAAGGCGCAGTCCGGAGGAGCGGCCGGTTAAGGTCGGATCTCAGGGTGAACCGTCCGGACGCTTGGGGGCGGCCGGCGCCTCATACGGCTGGTGGACATCCGGCTATGTAGTGAGCCCATGGTCAGCATGCAACAAAACCAGCCACAATTTTGGTCCGGGCATTATGGTCAGATATATGCTGGTGACCAAGGTGGATAGCAGCGGCGTCAAGTAGGAAGTGCTGGCTACCAGCATGATGTTGCCCTGGCGCGGCGATGTCCCAAAGTAGATAGACGGCATAGGTGGCGCCGCCCAGTAACATGGTTTCGGCCGCGGCTCCCCGGCTCCACAAGCTGTTCTTATCCGCGCTGATCGGTCTCAAGTGGTCGAATTAATTGTATTATCGGCGCACAGTGAGAAGTTTGTCAAGCAAAGCGCAAGCGTAGTCCGGTTTGACATGGATGCCTGGTTGTGTCATTGTAAAAAGAAACATGTTTGGCTGTTCCTGGAGCTTATATGGGGCTGAGTGAATATATTTCAAAAAAGCGTGTGCTGATTCTGAAGAGCAAAACCAAAAAGGGCGCTATCTCGGAACTGGTGCGGGCTGTGGTAAAAGATTTGCCGGGCATCACCCGCGAACAACTTTTGCGATCGGTCTGGGAGCGTGAGGCGCTGTTGACAACCAGGATTGCGCCGGCCATAGCGATTCCCCATGCCCGCATCGCGGGCTTGAAACGCACAATTGTGGCCGTCGGGAAAAGTCATGCCGGTGTGCTTTATGGCCGTCATAAAAGCGATCTGGTGCACCTGTTCTTTCTGATTGTCGGTGGCGAGAGCACCCATTTGAAGGCATTAGGCACGGTTGCGTCCATGCTGCAGAGCCCTGATG
>JAIVGW010000339.1:4247-8809 GCA_020201415.1 Lentisphaerota bacterium | reverse complement strand
TGTCTGGCGCTCCCGGATAGCCGGCCGCCGGCCGCCCTCCAATGCCGAACGCTATGTGCCGCTACTCAAGCCCTTGTTTCAAGCCGAAGGCGTGCCCGATGCCCTGGTCTGGCTGGCGGAGGTGGAGTCCTCGTTTCGGCCGGAAGCGCGCAGTCCGGTGGGCGCATTGGGCCTTTACCAGTTCATGCCGGCCACGGCGGAGCGCTTCGGCCTGGCGCTCAAGCCCCGGGATGAGCGCCTGCAACCGGAAGCCAGCGCCCGGGCCGCGGCGCAATATCTGCGCCTGTTGCACCGCCGGTTCCAGTCCTGGCCACTGGCCTTGGCGGCATATAATGCCGGGGAAGGCCGGGTAGGGCGTTTGCTGAAGCGTCATAATGCCGATTCATTTGAAGGGATTGTGCAGCATCTGCCTGCGGAAACGCGCATGTATGTGCCCAAGGTTCGCGCCGTGGTGCTGGCGCGGGAAAACACCGATCTGGCTTTATGGTAGGTGCCCGCAATATGCCCTGTTAGGGAAACGGGAAATTATTAGAAGATAAGACATAGCCCATGGCTGGATAATTGTTTCCACTCAGGTCGACTATTTTACGATGCCGGCTTTTGGCTGGCACATCCGTGAAATTTCCGCCTCGCCATAGCCGCGTTCACGCATGGCTTGCGCGGCTTTTGCAAGGTAGTTGCCATTGTAAGCATCTTTCTCGACAAAGCCGCCTAATGTTTTACGCATGCCCATGTATCTGGGGTAAGCTTCAAAGATGTCGCCGTAGCCCAGGATGCGCGGATCCTGCTGTTCTCGCAGGATGTTTTCCAGATGTTGCCGCAGCCGGTCGCGGACGACCGCCATTTCCGGTTTGTCACTGACGTTAACCATGCAGAACGGATCTTGCTTCAGGTCGAATAATTCTTCGGCAGGTCGTTTTCCGAAGGCCAATTCAAAATAATGCTGCATATCTTCGCGTTGACGGTTGTCTAAAATTAAAGCCCGTGTGGGACCGTCGTCCACGTCGTTGTACTGGTCGCCGGCCGGCCAGCGGTCCGGGGCCAGGTTCTGGATGTAAACGTGTTCCAGTGTATGAATAGCCCGCACCGGGTAGCCCAAATTGTCGAAACGGGAGTGCGAGTGGCGCTCACGGCCGGTGACCGCAAACCAGCGCGATGGGTCCACCAGGCCTGTTTGGTCGGCGGTCAGCGTGGGCAGCAGGCTGTGACCGCTCATGGCTTCCGGAACCGGCTGGCCGGCGGCTGTCGCCGCGGACCGCCGGATCGTCGGGCCAGAAAGGTGGCACATCCACGTCCTCCAGTCGTTTACCGGCGCGCTGGCCGGAGCCTTCTTCGTAAGGGCGGTGGGGCTCATGACCGCCGTACCAGAAGCAAAACGGTGCGTCAGCTGGCAGTTCCCGCATGAAGTCTTCAAAGTTGCGGGCGTAATCCTTGTTGGAAATTCCGGTGGTGGGGGGGATGAGGACATGACGGTTGAACTCATTGCCGGCCGGATTGCGCTTCCATCCGCAATCCTTCCAATTACCCGGACTCCAGGCCTTGCCGGTGTAGCCGACCTGGTAACCGGCAGATTCCAGCAAGTCCGGGTATACCTGTAGGTGGGCCGGGAACAAACTGCCATGGGTGCCGGCCTCCTGGTTCTGCCAGATGTTGCGTCCGGTCAGCAGGCTGGCGCGCGAAGGGGCGCATTGTGGCGCCGGGCAGTAAGCGTGATTGAACAGTACGCCTGAGGCGGCAATGCGGTCGAATCCGGGTGTATGCACAAAACGACAGCCATAGGCTCCAGCATGCCGCCATGATTGATCATCGGCGATGGCCAGCAGAATATTGGGTTGGTCTGTAGGCATGTCGGCTCCTGTATTTATTGTGGGGGGTCCGGGTGCGCCAAAGCGTTTTCGGCCATGAAATCATCCCAAACCCGGCGCATGGCCGGATTGCCATGCAGGTCGCGCCAGGTGTAAATGTTAATGCCGATTGATGGCTGACGCCGGGCCTGTTCCAAGGTCTCCCGGAAGACGTCCGGCGTGAAGCCGTCGTCCTTGCGGAAAATCAGGCCGGCTTGGATGCAGGGCAGCACCCGGCAGCCCATTTGGGTCATGTATTCTGTCTGCCGGCTGATGGAAGCCACCTCGCGCCGCAGCATGTAGTGGTAATTCATTGGGCTGAAAATGTCTATGATGCCGGCCAATGCCCGGAAGTCCTGTCCGCCCAGTCGGCGTGCGCCGTCGTTGTAATCGCGGTCAGTCCAGGGTAGGGCATGCAGGGTGATGCTTATTCCCGGTCTCAGCGCCCGGGCCTGGTCCCTAATAGCTTGAGCCATAGAGGTGATGGAGCGGCATTTGAAATCCGTCCATTCCGCGCTGTGCCGGGTGAGGATCAGGCGTGCGAGTTCAGGAACTTCGGCCGGGGGCAGATTGCGGTCACGTCCAAAAAGCGCCAGGCAAGTCGGACAGAAGCAATATTCCTGGTCCGGTCCGGGCGTGGCATCCGGTGGAATCATTTCCCATTCCACACCGTAACGCAGAAAATCCAGCGAAATACCATCCACCGGATATTCCTTGAGAAATTCGGCGATGGCCGCCAGTTTGGTGGCACGATAATCGTCACGGTTCGGGCAAACGAGCCGGTAGTTCTTGCGTTTGGCCCACATGGGGTTGCCCAGGGCATTGATCTGTGAGAGCGATGGATCCTCCCGGATGGCTGCGGCATCAACGAATACACCGAAAATGGCATGCACCTGGAGTCCGGCCTGGTGGCAATAATTTATAAAATCCGGGGAGGCGCAGACGGAGGCCTGGACGAAAACCGCATTGAACCCGGCCGCGGCCAGCTCGCGCAGCACGGTGTCCGGCTCACCTTCCAGCCTGCCCAGCTTGACACCGATGATGGGATGCGCGGGAGCACTGCCGGTCCGGGCGGGTTGAGCCAGGGCCAGGACGGCCAGCAAAAGGGCGGCGTAGCTTTTGAAAGAATTCAACATCGGGATTAAAATACAGCATGACGGGACACAGTGTCAAGAGCCGCGGGCCATTCGCGTTTTATTGGTGATTGTGTTTCCTCAACCCCCACATTTGGATTTTACCGTTTTTGCTTGCGTTTCAGGATTGGGATACTACGCTTTCTGGTTATATAATTAGTTGAAGCGAAACATACAGGTGCGAGACCTCTGCGGTTGGGCGCCTGAATAATTGCGGAAAAAATGCACAAAGCGGGGAGGAAGCAATGCATTCATTCAATGTTGCCGGTTTTACGTTGGCAATAGCGTTTGGTTTGGGTGGAATTTTTCCGTCTTCAGCCTTGGCCGCGCCCGGCAGGAGTCTGACCACAGCGGACGGGGCCGGACTTGTTATTGTGAATAATGGTCAAAATCCGATTCCCATCATCGTTTTTCCAGGTGCGCCGCCGTTCACCCGCCGCGCTGCCGATGAGCTGGCAGAATACGTCAAAAAAGTATCCGGCGCTCGTCCGGAGGTGCTCGAAGGCACTCCTGACCCCATCCCCGAACAAGCCGTATGGGTCGGCGTCCAGCCCGTGCTCGGTGCTTTGTTCCCCGATCTTGACTTTGATTTCAAACATCATGAGGAAATTATGATTGCGGCGAACCGGAACCATCTGGTTATCGCGGGACGGGACCGCTGGGATACAGATCACCTGGCGGTCGAGTTTCCCGGACCTGGCGGTCGTGCCAGGGTGGTGGACGGCGTTCAGCAGGAATACGGCACATGCAACGCGGTGTACACGTTTCTGCAGGATTATCTGGGCATCCGCTGGTTGTGGCCGGGTGAGCTCGGCGAGGACGTTCCGCGCAGGAGCACCATTGCGTTTGAGCCCTTCACTTACCGGTACCATCCGCCGATCCGCGGGCGGATGGGCATTTTTACTTTTTCATCTTTGGATTCCTGGCGCGGTATTTCCCATGACTGGTGTCGCTATCAACGTTTGCTGCTGGATTCCCTGGGGATGAAAATCGGCGGACACAGTTTTCCCAATTGGTGGGGGCGCTTCGGGGAAACTCACCCCGAGTACTTTGCGCTGCAGCCGGACGGAACCCGCGGCTGGCCTTGCGGGCGAACTTCCAAGCTTTGCAAATCCAATCCGGATGTCTGGCAGGAATGGCTGAATGATGTCGAAGCCGCGCTTGATCGCAATCCCAACAGTACCGTATTCACGGCCATTCCCAACGATGGCGCGCATAGCGGCTTCTGTATCTGCGACAACTGTCTTGCATGGGATCATCCCGATGCAATACAGGTGCGCTATTCCTGGCGGGGACTTTCCCAGGAATATGTCGTCCAGAGTGACCGCGTGGTCACCTTTGCCAACACATTGGCGCGATTGCTCAAGGAACGTTTTCCGGATCGGGATTATTACGTTGCCACCAGCACTTATGGCAACGCTTATCCCGTGCCGCTCGGCGTTGTGCCGGACGACAATGTCATCGTGGCGGTCTTTGCCAATATTCTCAACCGTCCGACCCCTCAGGAAGGTCGTGGCTCCAGGAAAAATATGGCCGATTGGGGAAAGTCGGGGGCGAAAAACCTCAGTTGGATAGGCAACATGGG
>JAIVGW010000339.1:1984-4235 GCA_020201415.1 Lentisphaerota bacterium | reverse complement strand
CAGTTGGATAGGCAACATGGGCGGAGGGGCAGGCTGGCAAATCGGCTTCCCGAATATCGCGCCGCGGCGGGCGATGGATGTCATGCGGTTTGTCGCGGAAAATAATTTCATGAGCATATTTTTTGATTCGATGTGGGAAAACTGGGTCAACCAGGGTCCGCACTATTACATGCTCGCGCAAATGGCGTGGAATCCTTACGCGGACGGAGAGGCGATACTGGCGGATTATTACCGGCGCGCCTTCGGCCCGGCGGCGGACATCATGACGGCTTACTGGGAACTGATGGATCAAACGTCGGACGAGATTGTCTTCGGCGGCAAGTCGATGGATGAGGTCTGGCCCACGTCGCCCGATGCCGAGTTCTATCAACAGGCATACGGTTTGCTTGGCCGCGCGGTGGAGGCGCTTCCGGGTGCGGACGAGGTTTACGGCGAACGTGTTGCTTACGTGCGAGCCGGTCTGGATTATTTGCGGCTATACCGCGAGAACCAGAAAATCATTGCAAGTTTGGCAAAAACTAAAGGAGAGGATGCGGACGCCTTGGCAACCGCACGTGCGAATTGGCAAAGCCTGCTCCGGATTCTGGAAAAATATCCGCTCGCCTTCAACTCACTGTATATCCGCCCCCGTAAGGATGGTAAGGGACACCTGGAACAGGCCAATCCTGATCGTGGCGGCCGGTCACAGTGAATGTGTTCCGTTGGTTGCGTATATATTGAAAAGGAGTATGTCGATGATTATGTTCAGCAAGCCAAACCGCCGGTCATGGGGCCTTGCGGTAATTATCAGCGCTGGTTTTCTCTCACTCTGTGGCGCCCGCACCAGCACACGTGAATTTCAGCGGCGCTATCAGCTTCTTGATGCCGAACGGCAGTTTGCCGGCAAGGAATTTGCAGAGTCGCGCGAAGTCTTTCGGGAACTGGCCGGCTCTTCCGGAAGCAAGGTTGAAGGAGAGATGTTGCTGGCGCGCGCGGCGATTGCCCTGGGGCATCAGGAAGAACAGCTTAAGGCAGCCATGCAAGAGGCCGCGGCGCTGGAACATGAAATGTGCAGGGTTTACACGCTTGTTTCATTGATGTCTTTGGAATCTGATTGGACGGGCATTATTGAGAAGTTCGGCGATAAGCCCGTGAACACGTGGGATGTGGTCCGGGCGCCGGCCCGACCCCGGGGGGCGGATGAGGAACTGCGGACATTGGTGTTGTTAAAGCGGGCGCGTGCGTTTGAACAAACCGGCGCATACGATCGCGCCGAACAGGATTTGGCCCTGGCCGCCGATCTCCTGGTCAGCAAACATACCCGCGCTAACCCGGGATTGTTGGGCACATTAACAAAATTGGCCGAGTTGCGCGCCAATCGATTAAATGATTTCGAGGGCGCTTTTGAAGCCAACCGGCGCATTGCGCAAGAGGGATTGGGCCGAGGCAGTGCGGGTTTCTTCCGTGCCGTGCTTCGGGCCGGCGCACATCTGCGCAGTCAGGGGCAGTATGATGCAGCGATCGAGATGATCCAGTTGATGTCCCCGCGTAACCTGAGCCCGGAAAGCTCATGGTATGCGGAGAGCATGCTGGATCTCGCAAGAACCTGTCAGGCCGCCGGGAGGATTGCCGAGGCGGCAAATATTTGCGCCGAAATGCTCGCCCAGCCGAATCTGCATGCGCGGTTTAAACCGCAGGTGTTGCAGCTGCAGGCGGAGCTTCAGGCCGAATCCGGAAATCCTGATTGAAGCTGACGATGGTCAACACTTATGCTTTTTCAACCAATCCAGTTTGGCATGGAAGCGCGCCGAACCGATCGGTCTTTCAAGCAACTGATCGTTGGTCGCTTCCATCCAATTAACCAGTTCCGCGGCGAGACTGCGCCTGACTGATTGCCACCGGGGCAGTTCGGCCAGATTGTTGGTCTCCAGCGGGTCGGTTTCAAGATCATAGAGCTCATCGAAGCGATCAGGACTCTTTTCGAACGCCGGTCGGCATTCCCGCAGCAACCGCGCGCTGCCGCCGCCGATATTGCGCGGACGCACGGACTCGAAATTGAATATATATTTGAAACGTTCGGTCCGCACGCACCTGATCGGATCATACGCGACGTGATACGTTTTTTCCGCAAACAAGCATTTGCGTTTAAATTCGCCGCGGCCGGTAAGCGCCGACAACATGCTGCTACCCTCCAGCACATCGGGCCGGCGGCCGCCGGCGGCTTCAATCAGCGTAGGCAAAACGTCGATATGGCTGACAAGCCCTTTACACC
>JAIVGW010000339.1:0-1938 GCA_020201415.1 Lentisphaerota bacterium | reverse complement strand
GGCAAAACGTCGATATGGCTGACAAGCCCTTTACACCGTTGATCGGGCGCAAAGACTCCCGGATAGCGCATCATCAGCAACACGCCTATCCCTCGATCATAAAGAGTGGTTTTCTCCCTGGGCAGGGGCAGGCCGTGATCCGCGGTGAAAACCAGCAGGGTGTTGTCGGAAAGCCCCCGTTCATCCAGAAAATTTAACATGTGTCCCAAGCCTTCATCCAGGCGGTTAACCGCGCCCTGGATGAGCGAGAATTCCTCACGCGTACCCGCCCCGTCGCCCAGGACCGCGGACTCCGGGATGGTGACGCCAAGCTCATCGAACGGCTCGACGCCATCGAACAGATACGGGGTATGGGTTTCCTTGGTTCCGATCTGGAGGTAAAAAGGTTTGTCCGGCTCAAGGCGCAAGTCGAGGATCGCGGGCAATTCAGTGTCCAGCGTTCCCGCCTTGACCCCTTGGCTGGGCTTGAGTATATCAAAGCCAATGCCGTCAAAATAGTGTCCGGGCGACAGGGCGCCCGCAATCTCGTGGGCCAGCCCCAGCAAAAGTGTTTCATAGCCCAGATCCTTGAAATACCGGGCGGCATGCGTGGCATCGGAAGCGAACCGGAACGCATTGGACAACGCCCCGGCCTGGCCGTACATGCCCACGGAATGCGGCGCTCTGCCGCTGAATAGAGCGGCCCGCGAGGGGCAACATCCCGGCGAGGCACAAAAGGCATTTTCGAACATAACCCCTTCAGCGGCCAAGCGCTCGGCATGCGGTGTTTTTACCGTGGGAATGCCATAGGGGCTGATATGCCGCCCGGTATCATGACTGACAAACACGACAATGTTGGGACGTTTTAATTGAGGCATGTGCCTTATCCCTTCTGTTCCTTGAGCCACGCGATCTTGTCATAAAACCGGGGCGAGGCCACCGGACCTTCCAGGACAGGATCATCGGTGTCTGTCATCCATTGCGCCAAATCCGCGGCAAGCTTATGTCGCAACTCCTCCATCGCGGGTTCCGCCGCGCCGCCGTAAAGACACGCATCGGAAATATCCCCGGGATAACCCGTTAAATTCCTGGTTCCAAAAGGTTGACCCAGCGCGTCGTACAAATCGCTGAAACTCCGGCTCAAATTGTGCGATTCTTGAGGGTCGCTTTCCAGATCATACAACTCATCAAAATGATTGCCGGTCCCAGCAAAACTAAAGATATATTTATAACGATCAGTGCGCACACAACGTTTCGGAATGTAGTCGCGGTTAAAGTTCATTTCCGCGAATATGCATTCCCGTGCCGTCGCGCTTTGGCCGGACAACAGCGCGAAGAGGCCAGGGCTATTCATAGTTTTCGGCGGTATGCGCCCGGCCGCCTCCAAAAGCGTGGGCAGCACGTCAATATGACTTACCAGGTCCGGGAAACGCTGTGCCGGCGCAAAGCATCCGGGATAACGCATGATGAGCGCAACGCCGATATCGCGATCGTACAATGTGGGCTCGGCTTCAGCGCTTGGCATTCCGCGGTCCGTAGTGAACACCAACACGGTATTGTCGGTCATGGCACGCTGATCCAAAATGTTCATGACATGCCCCAGACCTTCATCCAGGCGGTCAACATGCGTCTCCGAGATTGCAATCTGAAGATAAAACGGTTGCCGTAACTCCCGGCGGCCGTCAAGGATGGCAGGCAATTCCGCCGGCAGTTCCTTTGCCAACAGCAGCCGGCCCGCGGCGCCGCGTATATCAAAGCCGATGCCTTCATAATGAGCGTCCGGGCAGTCCGGCCCGGCAATCTCGAACGCCGCGCCCAGCAACATCGTTTTATAATCAAGCAATTTGAAATGTCCGGCGGCATGCGTGGCTTGCGAAGAAAACCTGAAACCGGCCCACATGCTGGCCGGCCCCAGCATGCCTACGGAGTGCGGATATCGCCCGCTGAAAAGACCCGCGC
>JAIVGW010000338.1 GCA_020201415.1 Lentisphaerota bacterium | reverse complement strand
ATCGCGTTACTCGTGGGTTTACGGGCTGATTATTTTTAAATAACAGCGCGGCTGCCGCCCTTTCACAACCGACTGAACTGGACATGCTATCTGTTTGGCTGGCATAGGGCAAGCAAAAATCAGCTAAAATTCACCGCCGGTAATTGTGACAAAATGCCTGGCAGAAAAGCGCGACCGTTCCACGCCTTGTTTCAATATGGAATTCACGCGCAAAGTTTGCCGCTGATCTAAGAATATCGTTTTGCTGTTTTCGTCGATACAGGTTGAAGGTTGTGTCAATAAAGATTGCTGCAAATGCAAAAAAACCATATAAAGATGAATAATGCAGGTTGGCCTTGAGCCGCCGATGTAAACATTGTTTCAGTCTCTGGAGGATAAATGCAAACTTCGGGTTTTTTGATACCGCCGCGGAAATTTAATATGACGGGGGGACGATTCCGGCTGCCGTCCCGTCCGGTCATTGCTGCGGCCTTGGCTGAGGATGTCGCCGTTGCCGGGTTTCTGGACGCCGGTCTGTCACGCGCCGGTTTCCGGCCGGTTGTGAAAGATGCAGGCGCCGCGCCGGCCATTGTGATTCAACACAATGGCCGGGTGCGCGATCCGGAGGGCTACCTGTTGCAGGTGACTCCCGCGGGCATTGCTGTTCGGGCGGCGACCGCGGCCGGGGCTTTTTATGGAGTACAGACGCTGCTGGAGCTGGTCCGACTCCATGGGGCCGGTTTGCCATGTTGTGAGGTGGATGATGCGCCGGCGTTCCGCCGGCGCGGTGTCTATTTGGATTGTTCACGGGGCAAGGTGCCGAAAATTTCAACGCTCAAATCCCTGGTGGATTTGCTGGCGGCTTGGAAAATCAACGAGTTGCAGTTGTATGTCGAGAATGTGTTCGCCTTTGCCCGGCATCCGGCCATCGGGCGGGGTTTTGATCCCTTTACCCCGGATGATCTGTGCGACTTGCAGGCTTACTGCCGGTTGCGTCATATCCGGCTGGTGCCTTCCCTGGCCAGCTTCGGACATATGGAAAAAATTCTGATGCTGCCCCGCTATCGCAAGCTGGGCGAAATGCCGGGCTTCCGGGGGCTGCCCGGCGGGACGACGCTGAACCCAGGTCACCCGGGTTCGATCAAATTACTGGCCGGGCTCTATGACGAATTCCTGCCGCTTTTCGATGCCCTGGATTTCAATGTTTGCGGCGACGAGCCGTGGGAATTGGGGCGGGGGGCTTCGCAGGCCGCCGCGACCCGCAAGGGCGTCGGACAGGTATACCTTGACTTCATCATGAAAATACGAGGGCTGTGCTTCAAGCACGGCAAGCGCGTCAATCTCTGGTCGGACATTGTGCTGAATCATCCTGAAATCATCCCCGATATTCCCAAGGATGTCGTCATGCTGAATTGGGCTTACGCCGTGACAAGGCGTCGGGGGCGGATGCAGCGTTCGCATGAAATCACCGATGCGGGGTTGCCGCTGGTCTGCTGTCCGGGGACGCAAGGGTGGCAGAGCCACGGCACCCGGCTCCAATGCGCCCAGGATGCGGTGTCGCGTTTCGCGGGCATCGGTTTCAAGCAAAGGGCCGAGGGCTTTCTCAACACCGATTGGGGAGACGGCGGCCATCGCAACACCCTGGCCGTGTCTTTGTGCGGCTTTGCGCATGGCGCGGCGCATGCCTGGAACACCCGCGGGGTGGATGACCGGCAACACGTAGAGCTTTTCACGCGCCACATCTTCAACGACAAGCGCGGCCGCCTGGCCGCCGCCATCAGGGGGCTGGGAGATGCTGCCGGGGGCAACTGGGCTTATGTGGCCTTCAATGAATCACTTTATGCTCCGAAGCCGTTCCAGCATTTTTATGGGCAATGTGCTGTGCGCCTGAACCAGGTGGCGCTGGATGATGCTGCCGTGCGGGAGCGCCGGGCCGCTCTGGGACGGATTTCCTTCAAAATGCCGGGCCCGGACCAGGATGATTTTCAAAAATTGATGCTTGAGGAATTCGAACTGGCACGGGTCATGGAGCGGACGGCTTTTCAGCGGTTGCAATTGGCCCGGTCGATTCGTGCGCGTGGTGGCGCCGCTCCGGCGGAGTTGCGCCGGCATCGGGACCGGTTGCAGATGCTGGCCCGGGATTGCGCGACAACCTGGCGCAAGCTGAACCGCGAGTCACGCTTATGCGACAACCTGTCCATGTTTGAGGCGGCACTGGACGAAATCAAGCTGACACATTAAGATCTGAGGGCTTAATTTTTTATGAAAGGATGGGGTGTGGACAAAATGAATAAGAATAAGTTGGTGGGATATTTCAACGCGCTGTTGGTTGTGGCCTGGGCTGCCGCTCTGCTGGGATGCGCCGCGCCCAAGGGGGGCGCCGCGCCGTCCTTGTTTGAGCAGCTGGACCGGGGCGCCGCCGGGCGGTTGACCCGGTCTGAATTTGCTGAAGGCATGCCACGCGTTGTCTTCGATGAGATTGATCAGGACGGTGACGGCAAGATAGATCTGGAGGAATGGCTGGCCGCCAGCCGGGATGAAGCCGCAGCCCGCCGAAAATTTCAGGAACTCGATCGCGATGGTAATCGGCGCCTGTCTTTTCTGGAGTTTTCCGAGGCGGCAGCCGAGCGCGGCGATTTTGACGAGATGTTCAAGGCCATGGACCATGACCGTGACGGCCATCTCAGCCCTGTTGAATTCAATGCCAGACCATCTTTCCGGATCTTTTCAATAGAATTCTGATACCGGTTTGCAATTTATGTCGCCGCCCTGTGTCAGGGCTCCGGCTAACCAGGGGTGTCCGGCAGAATCATCACGTCGTCCGGATTCACCGTGATAAAGGCCTCGGCGCCGACCTGTAGATCCACGCCGGAGTGGGCGCGCAGCAGCGGGCCCTCCGGCAGGCGCAACCAATATTCCGTGGCATGGCCCAGATACAGCGTTTCGGCGATGTGCACGGGGAAGTTGTTGGCGGTTCCGGAATCGATGTTTGGCGACAGGCGGATGGATTCCGGGCGGACGCAGATTGCGGCTTTTGCGCCGACCGCCGGCAATCTGCCGGTCGGCCTCCCGTGCCAGGTGTGTTGTCCTGCGACCACCTGGTTGCCGCTCTGTTGGTCCTTGTGCATTATCCCGGTAAAAATGTTGGCGCCACCGATAAAATCAGCCGCAAAGCAGTCAACCGGCTCACGGTAAAGGCTGGTCGGGGTGCCGGTCTGCACGATGCGGCCGTCGCGCATCAGGGCGCAGCGGTCGGCCATGCTGAGAGCCTCCTGTTGATCATGCGTGACATATACGGCGGTAATGCCCGTCTGCTTGATGACCCGGCGGATTTCCACGC
>JAIVGW010000107.1 GCA_020201415.1 Lentisphaerota bacterium | reverse complement strand
GAAACGCATGTTGTGTGATTGTGAGCCTACACCGGTTGGGTGCGGATTTCAACATCCAACACCCAACACGGAATATCCAATTTCCAAGGCAATACTTGTTCGGTTGGAAATTCCGTGTTGGATGCAAGCATGCCACAAAATCCGGAGTGCGGGAAAATTGCCTAACGAACCGCGGGCAGGTAATCCGGACCGCCCAGGATTGCGGAATGCAAGGTATAGCCGCTGCCCGAGAGTTGCGCCAACCAGCGGCCGGTCATTGCGTGATACACCACGATATCCAAAACACCATCGCCATCGTAATCCCCGGGCACCGGCACATATCCCGGACCGCCCAGCGTCACGACCGGCGCCAGCGGGCCCGCACCGCCGGCGATAAACCACCGGCCATCGGTTTCACGATATACCGCCGGGTCCGACCGGTAATTGCCGCTATAGTCCCCCGACACCGGGTAGCGACGGCCCTCGCCGAACTCCCAGGTATCCGGCACATAGCCGCTGCCGGACATCTGCGCCTGCCAGTAACCCAGGTCCCAACCATCACCAATGGTGCGCAACTGGTACACCGCCGGATCCGTGAAACCGTCGCCGTCGTAATCCGCCGGCGCGGGCAGGTATCCGGATCCGCCCAGCGTTGTTGCCGCCATGGTGTAAGCGCTGCCGGAGAGCAAAACACGCCAGCCGCCGGTCAATGCGTGATAAACCGCCGGGTCGGTCCGCCCGTCGCCGTCGTAGTCCGCCGGTACGGGCTCCCAGCCCGTCCCCCCCAAGGCCAAGGCACCCTGGCGACCGTCGCCGGACAACATCCCCAGCCAGGCACCCGTGCTTTCATTGTACACCGCCAGATCCGCCAGGCCATCGCCATCGTAATCACCCGACGCCGACACATATCCCGGCCCGCCCAGATAACGGATTGTTTCCGTGTAGCCGCTACCGGAAAGCATGATGCGCCACTGCCCGTCCGCCGCGCGATAGACGGCCGGATCCATCCGGCCGTCGCCGTCGAAGTCACCGGCCGCGGTACGGCCGACGGCCCGGCTGCGCCGCCAACCATCGGCCCGCGCGCTGTAGTCGCTGATCAAGCCCACCTTGCGGGTCTTGACCCAGTAGTAATAGTTGCGGCCCGGGGTTACCGCGGTGTCATGGAAGACCAAAGCGCCCGTTTCAAACACATAGCGCGCCGTCTCCGGCGCTGGCGTCGCAGAGCGCCATACCGCATAACTCAAGGCGCCCGGCGCCGCATCCCACTCGACCGCTATGCGGTCCGTATAAGTCCCGGAGGAGGCGGTCACCCGCACCGGCGGCGGCAGTCCCGCATAACCGGAAGCCGCCCCGCCGCCCGCCACAACCAGATAATCCACCGTACCGTCCGCGTTGACCGTCAGGCTGTTGGTGCCGATGTTGGTGAAGACGTGCATGCGGTAGTTGGTGCTGTCTATCGTAACGTCGAGGACCAGATCGCCTCCCTCGATGAAATCCGCCGCCGCCCGCTGGACGGATACTGAAGACAAAACCGCGCAGGCCGCCGCCAGCATAATCAAACACGATTTAGCTTTTAAAAACATGGCTTGGCCCTTTCAATGTCACGCCCACCGGGGACAGATCATTTGTCATAACCACGCTTAAACCTGCTAACCGGATCTTCGGCTCACCGTGACGGTTCGCCCTACACGTTTCGGCAGCAATCCGGGAAGATCAGATTTCATGAGGCGTCCTTGAAAATGCGCGTGTTTTCACGCGCACACCGCCTCAGGAAATCTGAAGGTAGGGCGAGGCGTCTCGCCGAGCCGCTGAGGTTTTGCAAGAACCTTTAACAAGGGGCGGCCTGCGGCCACAACCAAATACTGCAGGCCGCCGTCGAAAGTGCAAGCTACAAGTGAAAGTATAGCTTGACACGGAACAAATACACGATCTTCCATTCCGCCCCGCTTGCGGGCTAACTACACTTTACCCCACCCAAGGCGGGGCAAGCCTGCGACCACGCTGCAGAGCGTGGCAAGCTTTAACTTGCACCGTGCCTTAAACTACAGCAACTGCCGGCCGGATTTTCTTGTTTTTTACGGCAGTTGCTGTAGTTTAAGGCACCAAAGCGGCGTCAAGCCGCCGCAGTCCAAAATTTACGGCCAACCGCAGATTGGGATTGAGTGCGATTCCTTAACATGATTCAAAAACGGCAGTCCAAAGGTAACAGATGCAGACGGCTCACCACAGGTTCGCCCTCCATAATGCGTGCATCTGCTAAACTGGAGGGCGAACCTGTGGTGAGCCGTCTTTCCCGAGAATGACGCAGCTTTAGCAGTACCGCAATAATCTTGAAAATATAATCATGAAACCTGGCTATTTTACAAGGAACCTTTTTTATCCAAGTTTTTTATAAAATTTTCAAGATAACTCTGATACAATTTCTGTTTGGCTGTGTCGCCAAGTCTTCCGTAGGCATCGGCTTTTGCTGCCAACACTTTTTTTATCTGATCAGGATTTTTACCGTTGAATTTATTCAACACCTCCAAAAGCTCCCGGCCTTCCCTGAGCTTTTCTAAAAGCTGCGCCCACTCCCAGATCAAGTCGTTATATGCATTAGAAGTCAGATGTCTGGTCATGTATGCTTCAAAATAAACATGCGCGTCGCTAAAATATTGTTTTGCTGCTTCAGGGTCAAAATCCTCTGTCATTTTTGCCATTTGAATATACAAGTCAACCCGTGTGCGGCCACCTACGCGGGCACCTACTTGTTTAATTTCCAAGGCTTTTTTATAATCAGCTATAGCCAGTTGTTTTTTATCGAGTTTGAATTGATATATCTTCCCCCGAGTGATGTAGCCTATCGTCTGGAGTTCTTTCGGCCAAAGGGAGATGTTTTCATCAAGATATTTATCTGCAATGACATCAAGCTGATTTTGTCGGCTGTAAATCATGTATCGACAATACCCCTGAAGTGGCTGATTTTTAAGTGTTGATACCTGTTCTAAGGCTTCCTTATCACGCCCCTTCTGAAGGCCAATAGCGACGATTTTCTGGGCAGTTAGTAATTGCCGAGAAGGCTCGTCTTCCACTTCGGGCAGGACCTTGTCAATAAACTTAACTGCTTCAGTATATTCTCTTTTATTATTAATCAAACGTTCTGCCATCGACTCTCTATACTTTTTATGAAAGTCAATATCAAGATCCAGCGCCAGCAGGCTGAGCTGACTAAAAACAAAAAGACTAAAACTCAAGATAATAGTACGTTTAATCATTCCCCCCCTTTTTTCTTGTCGTTTACGGGTTCTGCTTTTTTCACCAGATAGCTTTCTTCTGGAACAATGTCGCTTAGGAGTGACGGAGTTCCCCCGCTTCGAAATTCATGTGTACGCAGTGAGCCAGGATATTTGGCGTGGATATCTTTGATTTTTTCCCAGTTCGCTACAAGTTTTTTATGATTTTCTGCATTTGTTTCATCATCGAGGAAATGCGGGTCAACCTTGTGAATGGCAAGGTTTTCAGAAGTCGCACGCAGAAAATCATAACTGGCTCTGGTATAGTCTACGCGGTTTGCATAAATCTCCGGTGCACCTTTAACCGCCTCCTCTGCCCTGGAAAGAATTTTATCTGCCTGTTCGAAAAGAGCAGGGTTGAATTCCTCCGACCAGGTTTTGGGACTGCCGGGAACTTCCCTGTCATACTCATCCATCTGGATTGGAACCTTGACAATCTTTCGGCGAACGTCTTCGATAAGTTCCCAATAAGCCTTTACCTGATCAGCAGCAGGGCCGAAAGCACGTTTGTAGTAATCGTTAAGAACTGCATTGCCGTCCTGGAAAGGGTTCCAGGCAAGTTGCGCGAGTATATAGTAACTACGCCCCTGAGTGAGCTCCCAGTACCATATCATATCGACTAAAATACCAATGCATTCGTTTTCGGCGGCAAAACGCAAATCTTCAATCATCTGTCTGGCATCACCCGGACCTCCCTGCATCCAGCGAGCAGGATTGCCGGCGTTAGTGCGCCAGAAGTGGTTGCGGGTCAATTTGCCCCATTCCTTGTAATCTTTTCTGCGCTTCTCTCCGGGGCGGCAGATAAATTGTGCCACGTCAGCAACAATCACATTGTCAACAATAGTAATATCAATCGGAGCAGAGCTTGCAGCTCCGTAAGCCAGCGTGACAACATGATAGTCTTTGTCGGGAAAGCGTTTTTTCAGAAGTTTCCCTAACTCATTTGCTAAACGAATTTCTCGATTGGAAAGTGAGACATATTCTTGGGTTAGTCCCTGCCAGTGGAGGATTTGTTTTTCTCCGTCTGGATGATCCCAGGCACGGCAATTTTCGCATATACAATGCCCGGATGGCCAATTGTCATTTGCCGCCGAGGAAAAATATTTCAAACTTGGATCTTTTTTAACTTCCTCTGCAACCAGCTCTATCCACTGATCCCAGAGTTTCGGGTTGGAAACGCACATTTTCACAGCATTAGGGCCCGGGAACCCGCTTCGGGAACCGTCCGGCTGCAAGGCGAAATATTCGGGGTGGTCTTCGTGAAAACGCTTAAACCAACCGCCAAAACCATGCCCTCCTACGGGCGCATTCAGCGAATCAAGCTGAAGACGCTGGTAGCGGGCCCAGTCACTTACCGTCTCACCGATTTTTCCGAACCGTCTAAGCGCCGTATTTCCAAAGATGGAGCTGCGCTGCCTGATCTTTGGATGATAGCGGTAATGAAAGGGAGTGAATGCTATGGTTTCCTGAGGCAGTATATCCTCACCTAATTCCCCCCACCAGAGCCAGCGTACTCCGAGGTAGCGTTGCAGAAAGGTGTAGACAGCATTGCAGGTTCCGTATTCCTCTTGAGTACCCATAACTTTTATACCGCCCCTACCGAGTATAAACATGTTGTCGGGGTCCCAGATGTCTCTGCCGGCGATGACCAAATGTTTCTCGTTAGCTGCAATCATGATTTCTTCAGGATTCTTAAACTCAAAACTGAGTTTC
>JAIVGW010000337.1 GCA_020201415.1 Lentisphaerota bacterium | reverse complement strand
GTGGTGCAGTTGCACCAGAAACTGCCCGACGTCGTAAAAATAGGCAGTGCGGAATCCAGCCGACCGCGAATGACATTTCCGCACATGCATTCCAGAACAGGACGACCCTGTGAATCCTTCAGGATCCGGCCCGCCGCATCGCGTACACAGAGCTGGTTCTCCAATTCAACAAAAGCATCGGGGAAACCAATCGACAGGTAGTATGGAAAATCCTCGCCCGCTCTCAACCGGATGCCAACCGCTTCCACGCCCGTCCGCTCCCTGATGATCTTCAGGAGATCGCGGATGATGTTCATCGTGTTGTTGGGCCGGTTCAGCGTCGTCAGCGCATCCTGAGCCATCCTTTCCGTCCGTTTACGTTCGGTAATGTCGCGGATATTGCACTGGATCACCCGTTGGTCGTCCACCAGATAGACATTGCTGACGAACTCCACCTCGATCTTTCGCCCATCCGCGGCTTCCAAGGGCAGGTCTTCATAGCGGACATAGTCCTTCGTCTGTAGCTCCGCAAATTTGGCCTCGTTGGCGGCGATGTCCTTGAAGAAACCCAGCTCCCAGATATAATGATTCAGGAAGTATTCACGGGTGATGCCCAGCAATTGTATCAGAAAAGGATTTACATCCACCACCCGCCCGGTCTGAGCGTCCAGAATCAGTATGCCATCGCGCGCCGACTCGAACAGGCGCCGGTAACGGAGTTCCGAAGCGCGCAGCGCCTTCGCTGCCGTCTTTTTGTTGATATCAATATTCACGTTCATAGTCTTTGCCATACCCAGCTTATATTTCTACCTCCGTTTCTGAACTCCGCCTATGGGGTAAAACCCTACCCGGCTTTGCCGCGTTGAAATATAAATATCGATTGACATTTTGTAGATTCTGTCGTAGAGTATGCGCATGTTTATTTCAACCAAGTGTCAGTATGCGTTGCGGGCCGTGTATGAAATCGCCCGTTCGAATGACGGAGGAGTCATGACCATCGGGGATATCGCGAAAGCGCAACGGATCCCGCAGCGGTATTTGGAGGGGATCCTGAATCAGCTTCGAAAGGGCGGTCTCCTGGAAGCCCAGCGAGGAAGAAGCGGGGGATACCGGTTGGCCAAGGATGCCGGCGAGATCACGGTAGGCGAGGTGACCCGGTTGATTGACGGACCGATCCGCGCCGTGGTTTGCGTGGAAGAGGCCAGGACCACAAACTGCCCCCAACAGGTGAACTGTGTATTTCTGCCGACATGGCGGAAGGTTCAAAAAGCCATCGACCAGGCGCTGGATTCGACGGATTTTCACCATCTGGTGAAACTGGGGGACGAGACAAGGCGCGAAGGATGCTCGAATTACACAATCTAGTTGCACATTTTTTTACAATAATATACGGTAAATCGGTCGGTATTTGTTGTGTTTAACATCAGGAGATCGCATGAACAGGAAAAACAGCGAGTTGGCGTACACCGGAACGGGAGAACCGGAAGACGTTCTGCGGTGGGCTCTGGCGGAGTTTCACCCGGATATTGCGCTTGCGGCCAGTTTCGAGAACACCGTCCTGATTGACATGATGACCCGCATCCGGCCCGACATCCGGGTTTTCTCGATCGACACAGGGCGTTTGCCGGAGGAAACTTTCGTATGCGCGGCGGAGGCCGAACGACGCTTCAAGATAAGCGTGGAATGGTTCTTTCCGGAGCGCGCCGCCGTGGAAGGGCTTGTGCGCGCGAAAGGTGTCTACTCCTTTCGCGAGAGCCTGGAAGCGCGGCGGTATTGCTGCCATATCCGGAAGGTGGAGCCGCTGGAACGCGCCTTGCGTGGTCTGCGCGCCTGGGTTACCGGCCTGCGCCGGGACGAGGCGGAAACGCGGCGCGAGTTGCCGCTGGTCGAACGGGACGCGGCCCACGGCGGAATCGCCAAGATTAACCCCCTGGCTCGTTGGACGGGCCGGCAGGTGTGGGAATACACGCGGCAGCACAAGCTTCCGTACAACCAACTTTTCGAGCGCGGGTATACATCCATCGGCTGCGCGTGCTGCACCCGCCCCATCGAGCCCGGCGAGGATCCGCGCGCCGGCCGATGGTGGTGGGAAAGCCCTGAGCACAAGGAGTGCGGACTCCACGTGAACAATTGGCAGATTCAAGGAGCGAGTGAACCATGAACGATAACGAAATCAGCGAGCCGTCAGCGTCCACGCTGGACCGCCTGGAAGCGCAAAGCGTCCACATCCTCCGGGAGGCGTATCGCGAGTTCAAGAGTCTGGTCATGTTGTGGTCGATCGGCAAAGACAGCACCGTATTGCTGTGGCTGACGCGCAAGGCGTTCTTTGGCCATGTGCCGTTCCCGCTGATGCACATCGACACCGGCTTCAAGATTCCGGAGATGATCCGCTATCGCGATGAGATCGTGCGCGCCTGGCGGCTGAACATGATCGTGGGGCAGAACGTACGCGCGCTGGCCGAGAAACGAACTTTCCCGGACGGGCGCCTTACCCGGCTCGAATGCTGCAAGACGCTGAAGACCGAGGCGTTGAAGTACACGCTCTCCGGCGATTGGCCGCGGCGGCGTTTCGATCACGAGGCAGGCCGGTACGTCGCGGAAACGCATGGGGAAGCGTTCACCGGTGTCATTGTGGGCGCCCGCGCGGACGAGGAAGGCAGCCGCTCCAAGGAGCGCTACTTCTCGCCCCGCGACCGGGATAGCGATTGGAACACGGCCGACCAGCCGCCGGAGTTGTGGCATCAGTTCAAGACCGACTTTGCCCCCGGCACGCATATTCGCGTCCATCCCCTCCTGGACTGGACCGAACTGGATATCTGGGAGTATATCGGCAGGGAAGAGATTCCCGTGACGTCCCTGTATTTCGACCGGGGAGAGGGCCGGCGGTATCGCTCGCTGGGCTGCTTTCCCTGCACCCAACCCGTCGAGTCCACGGCCACGACGGTGGCCGACATCGTCGCGGAACTCAAAACCGGCAAGTTTGCCAACGTGGCTGAGCGGTCCGGTCGGGATCAGGACAAGGAAGACGGCGGCGGCCTCGAAACGCTGCGCCGTGGAGGATACATGTGAACCGGGCGCCGCGACACTCGACCGTTGACTATTTTAAGAAGGATGATGAAACATGAAACCGGCAGATGACCTCGAACAGATGAACGTGGTGGTGGTGGGACACGTGGACCATGGCAAGAGCACCCTGATCGGACGCCTGATGGCCGATACGCATTCGCTCCCGCAGGGAAAACTGGAGCAGGTGCCGCGCCGGCGCTATATCCTCATTGATGCGCCCGGGCATATCGAGTTCCTGCGGAACATGATTACGGGCGCCGCCCGCGCCGAGGCGGCGTTTCTGCTGATTGACGCGCACGAAGGCATCCAGGAGAACTCGCGCCGGCACGGTTACATCATGTCCATGCTGGGCATCCGCCAACTTGTCGTGCTCGTGAACAAGATGGACCTTGTCGGCTACGACCGGCAGGTATTCGACTGCCTGCGCGCCGAATACGAAGGCTTCCTGCAGCGCCTTGATGTACATCCGCTGCGGTTCATCCCGCTCAGCGCCGTGCACGGGTTCAATGTCGCGAAGCGCGGGGATGCCGAAATGCCATGGTATGACGGCCCCACGGCGCTGGAACAGCTCGATGCGCTGGAACGTCCGCCGTCGCCGCGCGATCTTCCGTTCCGCTTCCCCGTCCAGGACATCTACAAGTTCACGGAAGGCGGCGACGACCGGCGGATCTTCGCCGGGACGGTGCTGACCGGCAGGGCGCTGGTCGGCCAGGAAGTGAACTTTCTCCCTTCGGGCAAGCGTTCACGCATCCGGTCGGTTGAGGCCTTCCATGCCGCGCCGCGCTCCCGGGCTTCCGCCGGAGACGCCACCGGATTCACGCTGGAAACCCAACTCTACATCCGTCCCGGCGAACTGATGGTGCGCGACGATGAGGCGCCGCCGCTGGTCGGCCGCCGCTTCCGGGCAAACCTTTTCTGGATGGGTCGCGCGCCCATGATTCAGGGTAAGACATACAAGCTGAAAATCGGCGGCGCGCAAGTGCCGCTCAAGCTGGTTGACGTGCTGAGCGTGCTGGATGCCGCCGACTTCGTTTCGGAACATTCCAAGCAGCAGGTGGACCGTCACGACGTGGCCGAGTGCCTCTTGGAAACGCACCGCCCCGTAGCGTTCGATCGAATTGACCAGGTGCTCCACACGGGCCGCTTCGTGATTGTTGACGACTATGAAATCGCCGGAGCGGGCATCGCCTTGGAAAGGATGGACGACAGCGATTCAACGGTCGCGGAGCATGTGCGCGGGCGCGAATTTGCCTGGGAGGGCGGCAGTGTCACGCCGGCCAACCGGGCGGCGACTTACGGGCACGGGGCGAAGTTCATCGTCTTGACGGGCTCGGATGCCTCTGCCCTCTCGGCCCTGGCCGGAAGCATCGAGCAGGCGCTGTTCCGCTCGGGCTTCAAGGCATACTACTTGCGTCCGGCCAACGTGGCCCGGGGGCTTGACGCCGACATCCGCCTGCGGGGCGAGGCGGGCGACGAACATGTGCGGCGCCTGGGAGAACTGGCCAGAATACTCACGGACTCGGGCCAGATCTTCATCACGTCCCTGCCGGATGCGGACGAATACGACGTGCGGACGCTCGAACTGCTGAACAGCCCCAACGAGATTCTCGTGGTCCGGCTGGGCGGGCGGGCGGACGCGCGTATGCCGGCCCATCTGACGCTGGCCGCCGGGACGGATCCGGAAGCCGGCGTCGCAGCGGTGCGAAAGCTCCTCTGTGAGAAGAGAGTTATCTTGGAC
>JAIVGW010000336.1 GCA_020201415.1 Lentisphaerota bacterium | reverse complement strand
CGTTGCGCGTTTTAATTGTCGCGAAAACCAATCCATGCTAAGGTGCTTCAGTTTTCTATAAAAATCTTACAAGGAGACTTCGATGAGAATCCGTCAAACGATGACATTGTTCGTTACGATAACAATGCTGGCCGGTTTTGGCATTCGGCACGGCGTGGCGGAGTATGACGTGGAACAGGTTGTTTCCATGGATGAATTGTTTTTAGTGCGGGACGGCAAAGCTCTCGCCCCGATCGTCGTGCTTGAAAATGCACCGCCGTTCACCCGCCGGGCGGCCAACGAGTTGGCGGATTACATCGGGAGGATCAGCGGGGCTAAATTCGAAGTGATCGAGGGCACACCTGACCCGCTGCCGGAACACGCCATCTGGGTAGGCTTTCAGCCGGTGCTGAATGAGTTGTTTCCGGGCATCGATTTTGACTTCCAGTATCCGGAGGAAATTCTGATCGCGGCCAATGCGCAGCACCTGGTAATTGCCGGGCGCGACCGCTGGGATCCGGAACATCTTAAAGCCGAAGTCCGGAGGTTGACGATTGACGGCGTCCAGCAGGAATATGGCACCGTCAATGCCGTTTACACCTTTCTGCAGGACTATTTAGGGGTGCGCTGGCTTTGGCCTGGGGATTCGGGCATTGACTTGCTGCCCAGTGCAAACCTGGCCTTTGAGCCTTTTCAGTACCGCTACCACCCGCGGTTTCGTGGCCGGGCCGATATCTTCCGGTTTTCGGCGCTGGGTGATACTCGTGGTCATGCTTTCGAGTGGTTGCGTTTCCAACGTCTGCAACTGGATTCGCTTTCTTACGAAGGCGGACATCCGTTTGCCGGCTGGTGGGAGCGTTTCCATGAGACCAACCCGGAGTATTTTGCCCTGCAACCCGACGGCACCCGCGGCGGTGGCGCAAGACCCTATCCTACGGCGCGGACGGTTAAATTGTGCAAATCCAACCCAGCCGTATGGGATCAATGGCTTCAGGACGTTGAAGCCGCTTTGGAAAGCAACCCCAACCAACTGGTGTTCAACGCCGGCGCCAATGACAGCGGTGCCAGTGGGTTCTGCATTTGCGAGAACTGCCGCGCGTGGGATCATCCTGATGGACAACTGGTGCGTCACACCTGGCAGGGACTTACCCAGGAATATGTGGCCCAAAGTGACCGGCGCATCACTTGGGCGAACACGCTGGCGCGGATGTTGAAGGAAAAGTTTCCGGATCGTGAGCTTTACGTCGGGGTGGGGGCGTACGGTAATGCCCGTCCGGCGCCGGTCGCGGCGGTGCCGGACGATAACGTCATCGTCGGCGGCGTGTTCAATTTTCATAATCGTCCACCCGGTGACCACCGGCAATTGTTCCTGGAATGGGCGGCCATTGCGCCCAATTTTGCCTGGCGCCCGAACCTCGGTAGCGCCGCCGGATGGAAGACCGGTCTGCCTAACGTGGCGCCGCGGCATGTGATCAATGATTTACGCCTGGCAGCCGACAATAACGTGATCCGTATTTTCTTTGACACCATCTGGGAGAATTGGGGAAACCAGGGCCCGCATTATTATATGCTCGCGCAAATGGCCTGGAATCCCTATGCAGACGGTGAAGCCATCCTGGCCGATTATTACCGGCGCGCCTTTGGTCCTGCGGCGGATGCGATGACTGCTTACTGGACCCTGCTGGAGGACGCGGCCAGTGGGATCGTTTTCGACGGCCGGCCGCAGGCGGAAGTGTGGGACGCCGAATTCTACAAACAGGCTTATGCGTATCTTGACTGCGCCGCGGAGGCGGTGGCAGACGCGCCCGCGGTGTATGGGGAACGCTTGGCGTTCGTGCGCGCGGGCATGGATTACATGCGACTGTATTTTGAACAGCAGGAATTGCTGGCACGCTTGAAACAAAGCGCCAATGATGCAACCCGGGAGGCTTTACGCGCCAACTGGAATCAAATCGATCAAATCATCACCGCCCATCCCACCGTTATTTATCGAGGCATTGCCAGTCAGTTGAAAAATGCTTGCCTGACAGCAGTTGGGGCCGACTGAGTTTCAGTCTGCATTATGCATAAAAGACGGCAAAAAGCATTCCGATTGAGGTTTTCTGTGACATGATAGTCTCCTGTTTTTTCTTGAATTGATGAATGAACATCCACATGCCTGACCCACAAAAGCGTTGTCTGTGTTTTCAATCTCCTTTCGAGTAGATTCGGTTTTTAAAAGCGAACGCTCACGGCTCATTTTCAGAGCGAAACCACGAAAAATGCAGGCTCTGGTTTAAGGAAGTCGCTACGCGACAGTAAAATATCTTTTAACAAGATTTTTATCAGAAGTTAAAAAGCCATGCAAAAAGCAGGGCTGCGTCATTCTCGGGCAAGACGGCTCGGTCGGAGACCTCGCCCTACCCGTTTCGGCAGCAATCCTGGAAGGTAGGTTCAGATTCGGCTCACCGAGACGGTTCGCCCTACCCGTTTCGGCAGCAATCCCGGAAGGTAGGGCAAGGCGTCTCGCCGAGCCGCTGGGGTTTTGCAAGAACCTCATTGCCATACCCGGTCCTGCTATGCTAGCATTATCAACTATGGATGATAAAAATGTTAAAACCGAAAGCGTGCTGGTTCAGGATGAAATGGCCAAATCGCGCTCGAAACTGGAGCAATACAGCGACTTGATTATCGGCCGGCGCGGCTGGCGACACCTGCTGTGCTATGAGTTGACCGTGTTGTTTTGCGCAACTTTACCGGGCGCTTTGGGGCTGTTTTTGCGATCAAAACTTTACCCGCGCCTGCTGGGCGCCTGCGGCCGCAATGTGGTCTTCGGCGCTAACGTGGTCCTGCGGCATCCGCATAAGATCCGCATCGGCGACAATGTGATTATCGATGACAATTGCCTGTTGGACGCCAAGGGACGCGATAATGCCGGAATCACCATCGGCAGCGGCGTATTTCTCGGGCGCAATTCGATCCTCAGTTGTAAAAACGGCGATATCGTGCTGGAGGATCGCGTCAATATCGGGTTCAATGCCGAGGTGTTTTCGGGTAACCGGGTGGTCATCGGCGCCGACACCCTAGTGGCGGCCTACTGTTACTTTATCGGCGGCGACCACGCCAGCGCCGATGCCGGCGCGGCGATCAATCGGCAGGGCACCACGGCCCGGGGCATCACGGTTGGACCGAGTTGCTGGTTTGGCGCGGGCGTAAAAGTTCTGGACGGCTTGACGGTGGGTTCGGACTGCATTGTCGGCGCCGGGGCGGTGGTGACGAAAGACATTCCCGATTATGCCGTGGCCGTGGGCCTGCCGGCGCGGGTGATCCGCGATCGACGGCCGGCGGCCGGGTCCGATGCGGAATAAGCTTATTC
>JAIVGW010000335.1 GCA_020201415.1 Lentisphaerota bacterium | reverse complement strand
AACTGGAAGCCTACGGCTTTTCCGTGCGGCGTGTCATTGATTGTATTGCGGTGGAAATCGGGTACGAGGAGGAAGACGATGATTTTGTTGTTTTCCTGCAGTTCTGGTTTACCGAGTTCCCCCGGGCGCGCGTTAATGCTAGCCTGTAACTCATCAGCGGCGCCTGTGGCGCCGGATCCGATTTTATCATGCGTGACAAGATTTCAGCCTGTCTGACTGCCGGCAATGAAGAGCGGAATATCCGCCGTTGCCTGGAAAGCCTGCGCTGGGTGGATGAAATCGTGGTGGTCGACAGTTACAGCAGGGATCGCACCGTTGAGATCAGCCGGGAGTATACGGACCGGGTATATCAGCATGAATGGCTGGGATATGTTGGCCAGAAGGAACTGATCAAAAAGATGGCAACCCACAACTGGGTCCTGTTTATCGATGCCGATGAGGAGGTATCCGACGACTTGCGTGAAGAAATTCTGCGGGAATTTCACACCGGCGCCAACCGTTCCTGTGTTGGATATAAATTTCCCCGCAAGGTTTTCTTCATGGGGCAGTGGATTACTTATGGGGAATGGTGGCCGGATCTGAAGCTGCGGCTTTTCCGTAAGGACAAAGGCATCAGCACCGGCACGGAACCGCATGATTATGTCGCAGTGCAGGGTCCGGTCAGGCGGCTGCAGTGTTGTTTGCATCATTATACCTATGACGATATATCCGACCAGATAGCCACTTTGAACCGTTTCTCCACGATCTCCTCGTCCGGCATGCATGACCAGGGCCGGCGGGTGGGTGTCTCGGATCTGGTGCTGCGTCCGCTGTTCCGGTTTTTCAAGGCCTATTTTCTCAAACGCGGCTTTGCCGGCGGTCAGCGCGGTCTGATCATATCCGTGCTGAATTCCGTTGGCGTCTTTCTGAAATACGCCAAGTTGTGGGAATTGAACAATGTGTCCGCGCCTTCCACGGCGCAACCGCCGGATGCGGCTAAGGGCGCATAGCAACGGGAGGTCCGGCGACCGTGGAGTCTCAAGGAGTCATACGTTCCGCCGGTGTCGTCGGGTTCTGGATCATGGTCAGCCGGCTGCTGGGAATGCTGCGCGACGTCAGCATGGCTGCATTCTTCGGCAGTCATATCGCCATGGATGCCTTTGTCGTGGCCTTCACGGTGCCCAATCTTTTCCGGTCGCTGTTCGGTGAGGGCGCCCTGTCCTCCGCTTTTGTTCCGGTTTTCACTGAAAGTCATGAACGCGAGGGTCTTCGCCAGGTATGGTGCCTTGCCGCGCGCCTGCTCAACCTGTTAAGCGCCACCCTGTTGGTGCTGACTTTGCTGGGTTTGGCTTTGGCCGGCGGGGCGCTGCATTTCTGGCAGATGAGCGCGCGGTTGCAGCTGATTTTCGACCTGCTGTGCATCATGTTGCCTTATATGCTTTTCATTTGTCTGGCGGCATTTTTTTCCGCCATGCTCAACTCCCTGCGCCGGTTTGCCCTGCCGGCGGCAGTGCCGGTGGTGTTGAACCTGGTGATGCTGGCGGCATTATGGTTGCTGTGTCCACGGTTGCCGGCAACGGGCGATTTGCGCATGCGGGTGATGGCCTGGAGTGTGCTGGTGGCCGGTTTATTGCAGGCGGCACTGCCGCTGGCCGTGTTATGGCGGCGGGGCTTCCGCCCGCGGGCGGATTGCGGTTGGCGCGATGAGCGCGTGCGCAGGGTGCTGCGCCTGATGGCCGCCGCCGCTCTGGGGGTGGGGGTCACCCAGTTCAATGTGCTGGCCGACCGCATCCTGGCGGTCTGGGTGGGCGCCGGCAGTCCTTCCTATCTGTATTATGCCGAACGGCTGATTTATCTGCCGCTGGGAATTTTCGCCACGGCGTTGGGCACGGTTTTGCTGCCAACTCTTTCCATGCATGCTGCCAGGGCGCAGACTGACCGGATTTGTGCAACTGTGAATGCGGCTCTGCGGCAGATTATCTTCATCACCGCGCCGGCCGCCCTGGGGATGCTGGTGCTGGCGCGACCCATCGTGCGCGTAATTTATCAGCATGGTGATTTCAGTGTTCAGGCCGCGACCATGACTGCCGGGGCCCTGGCCTGTTATGCCCCCGGTCTGGTCATGTTCAGTCTGTTGAAGGTGCTGGTGCCGGTGTTTCATGCCCGTCAGGACATGCGCACCCCGGTGCGTGTGGGGATCGCCTGCTCGCTGGCAAATCTGGCGCTTAGTCTGCTGCTGATGTGGCCGTTGGGCCACATGGGCATAGCTCTGGCCACGGTGCTCGCCTCCGTGGGGCATGTGGCGGCTCTAGCCTTTTTCGTGCAGCGACAGATAGGTCCGGCAGGCTGGCGGTCGGTTGGCCGCTCCGGCCTGCGATTGCTGCCGGCCCTGGCGGCGCTTGTTCTGGCGTCCGGCATGACGCATAGTCGATTGACTCTGGCGATGCAGACCGGCTGGCGCCCGCTGCCGGCAGCAATCATCGGTCTGGCCGCCGCCGTGTCCGCCGGAGCCCTGGCCTACCTGCTGACGGCCCGGATCTGTCGTTGTCGTGAACTGGGCGAAATGCTGGCGGCTATACGGCATCGCTGATATTTTCCTGTGTAAACACGCATCCCGCCATTCACCCTATAATCGGATATCGGTTCACAGAACCCGGCTGCCGCCATCGGCCAGAGCCCGGCGCAGTTGATCAATTGAAATCTCGCGCACATGGCCGCCGCCGGCCAGGGCCAGGCAGGCGGCCTCACCGGCGGCTTCGCCGACCTGATTCAGGTTCACCATGACCCTGATGGCCCCGAAAGCGCCGCGGTCGGAGCCGATCATGCGGCCGGCCAGCAGCAGGTTCGGGCAGTGGGCGCTGGTCATGGTGCGATAAGGGATCTGGTAGAAAGTCGGGTTTTCCACGGTCTCCGGCCGCCAGCGGCCGATCTCGCATTTCCCGCCATTGCGGACATCCTTTTGCGTGCCGTCGAGATATTTGAAAATGAATCCGCCGCCAGTCGGATAATGCACATCGACCCGGTAGGTGCCGTTGGCGATGGCATCGGGGAAGCGCCGGCCCTGCAAAACTTCCTCCTCGGTCAGGACATGGTCGGTCTGGAACCGGCGTGTTTCCCGGATGCCGATGTAGGACGGCAGGCTGGCCAGGACCGGCGGGCGTTCCCCGTATTTGCGCAGCAGGTCCATCATGGCCCGGATCTGGCGCCGGCCCTCAAATTCGGCGGCCGTCAGCTGGTCGTTATCGGCGCAATTGGCGTTGAAAACGTGGGACTGGGCCACCATGGTGATGCCCGGCAGCCCGGGCAGCGGTCCCTGCCATCCGGAATCCTCATCCAGGCCGAATTCAGCGCGGTGGTCATTGTAAAGTTTTCGGA
>JAIVGW010000106.1:1260-8249 GCA_020201415.1 Lentisphaerota bacterium | reverse complement strand
CTGGAACGGTTGCGCGAGTTGTTGGCGGCGCAGGGCTGCCGCATTCCAGCACGTCTGCCCCGTCCGCCGGTCAGTCCACCGGCCAGCCGGTTGGACGATTCCGCCGCAACCCTGGACCACTGATACCGTCATTTACCGGCAAAAAAGCCCGGAAATTCTGGTTGATTCCGATCAGCTCTTTTGCAGTGCTTTGCGAATGGATTGCAATTCCTGTTTGGACGGCGGCTTGGGATAATGCATATCCAACTGGCGCAGGGCGGAGGTGATGATGCCGGAGATAATCAGGCGGGCGTTTTTCTTGTCGTCGGCTGGAATCACGTGCCAGGGCGCGCAAGGCTTGGAGGTGGCTTTGATACATTGCTGGTAGGCCGCCTGATAATCGTCCCAGCGTTCGCGTTCGCGTACGTCGGCGGCGCTGATTTTCCAGTTTTTGGCGGCGTTTCTGACACGCGCCAACAGGCGTTTTTTCTGTTCATCCCTGGAAATATGCAGGAAGAATTTAAGCAGCCGCGTCCCGCTGCGATATAGGTGGCGTTCGGCGGCAACGATGTCCTCGTAGCGTTCGCGCCAGATGTTTTTGTCATCCAGATTTTCCCGTGGCAGGTTCTGGTAATTCAATAGTTCCGGCCGCACGCGCACCACCAGCACTTCTTCGTAATAGGAGCGGTTGAAAATGCCGATCCGGCCGCGTTCCGGCAGGCACTTATTGCTGCGCCACAGGAAATCATGCGCCAGCTCCTCCGTGCTGGGCTGCTTGAAACTGAAGACCTGGCAGCCCTGGGGGTTGATGCCGGACATCACGTGCTTGATTGAGCCGTCCTTGCCGGCGGCGTCCATGGCCTGGAATATAATCAACAGTGAGTAGCGGCCGTGGGCGTATAGAATATCCTGCAGACTGCGCATTTCCTCGACATTCCGTTTCAATTGTTTTTCGTAATCGGATTTGGAACTGTAGAGCGGATCAACGTTGGTGGGATGTTTCTTCAGGTTGATCTTTTTGGCGGAGCTAATACGATAGTCGGCGAGTCTGAATTTGTGGGACATCGTTTCTCCCGGTAGTATGCCTGGTTATTATGTGGTACCCGTGCGACGGAAACACTGCGCTTTGGCTTTGCATCACGTTAATACATAATAACATCATTGCCCTGGCGGCGCAGGCCGGGTTGACGGCGATTGAGTGGGGTGGGGATCTGCATCTGCCGCCCGGCGATGCGCGGCTGGCCGCGCAATTGGGCCGGCAGACCCGTGATGCCGGCTTGAACGTCAGCGCCTATGGATCCTATTACCGAGCCGGAGAGGAGCAGAATCCGCCTGTCGCGGCAGTGCTGGAGACAGCCCTTGCGCTGGAGGCGCCGGTGATCCGTGTTTGGGCCGGCAGACGGGGCTCGGATAAGGCGACGCCGGATCACCGTGCCCGGGTAGTTGATGATTTACGACGAATGGCTGAAATGGCCTCCGCCGCCGGGTTGCTGCTGGCCTGTGAATATCACGGCGGTACGCTGACGGATACCAGCGCTTCGGCTTTACAACTGTTCCGTGAGGTTGATCATCCCGCGCTGCGTACATTCTGGCAGCCGCCCGTGCGGCAGGACCAGGCCGCCTGCCTGGCCGGATTGCGCGATGTCCTGCCCTGGCTGGTCAATCTGCATGTGTTTCATTGGGTTGTCCGGGATGATCGCGTTGAGCGGCGGCCACTGGGAGAAGGCGCCACCGCCTGGCGGGCATATCTGGAAATGGTGCGGACCACGGGCCGCGAACATTGCGCCTCGCTGGAATTCGTGCAGGATGCCGCGCCGGAAGCCATGCTGCGGGACGCGACGACGTTAAAGCGCTGGCTGAATGATTCTGAACGTCTATAATTATTGCGACATAGGCGGATTAGGGGTGGCCTGCGGCATGTTTTTCCCTTTCTCACTTCTGAAGGCTTCCTTTGGCCCGTACGGAGCAGTATTTACCATAATATACTGAGTTGAACCAAGACGGTCCTGCTCCTGATAGGCAAAGCGCCACATACGTCCAACCAAGTCACGTTTTATTTCATCATATGATTTATCAGTATCAAGGTTGGTCATTTCATACGGGTCTTTTTCAAGATCATATACCTCATCCCTACCAAAGCCGTTATAGACATACTTATGTTTATGAGTTACAACCATGCGCTGGGTAAACATCTGTTCTGTGCCGTCACACTGGGTGCAGATCTCTTCCCGCCAGGCTTCAGGTTTTTCATCATTTAAAAAAGGTACCAAACTATTTCCTGTCATGTAACGGTCTGGTTTTATACCAGCAATCTCAAGAAAAGTAGGAGCGAAATCTGCAAGAGAAACAAATTCGCTGCAGCTTCTACCGGGGTTTTTTATCCCTTCAGGCCATCTCATAACAGCAGGGACCTTATAGGCGGGAAGAAAAGCAGGTACCTGTTTATGAAACAAGCCATGGTCGCCGACATAATCACCATGATCTGAACAAAACAGTACCAGCGTATTATCAGCCTGACCGGTCTTTTCCAGTTCTAAGAGAATTTTTCCGAAATTAGCATCGATCCTAGTGCACATTGCCCAATAATGCCGGATTGCATCCTTGGCAGAATCTTCCGTCAGCTGATTAAAAACTCTTTCCTTGAGTTTTTTATAATAATCAGGTTTATCGCCCATCTCATCATGAAAATTCGGAGGAAGGGGAATATTATTTATGTCATACAAATCGAGATGTTTTTTATCAATGTAATATGGAGTATGAGGAGCATTCCACCCGACATATAATGCCCATGGTTTAGCTTTAGAAGCAAGTTTTGGTATTTCCTGCAGAGCAAGATCCAGGGAACCAATATCACCAAGGTCCGAACTATCTAATTCACCGTAAAGCCTATGAAATGTATAACCAGGCATATTGATTATATTTTCACCTTCCGGGTCAATAGAGTCTGCTGTTCTGCGTATCTCTTCCCACTTTAAACCTTCATCCTGAATGCTGCCTTTGTATTCACTGAGTTCCCGCCAGCCGTAATTTTTCGGCTGCTGGTGATCAAGGGCGCTTATATGCCACTTGCCGCAATAGGCAAGATCATAACCCGCTTCTTTAAGGTCCTGGCTCCACATGCGTACTGTTTCATAAGGCCCTCTGTTTATTGCATATGCGTTATTCACATTATTCCACACGCCATGTCTGCTTGGATAAAGTCCGGACATAAATGTTGCACGGGCCGGACAACAATGCGCCATTGGACAAAATGTATTCGTAAATTTAATACCTTCCCGGGCAAGTATAGAAATGTTTGGAGTAATACAGCCGTTTTCATCATCGACTGTGTCCCAGCGTTGATGATCTGTCATAACAATCAGAATATTAGGTTTAGCCATTTAATTTTCTCCTTATATTAAAGTGATTGATTAATATGTTTTAGTTTAAAGATCATTGATGTCAAGGTTAAAGCATAAAAAGGTTAAAATAAATTCCTGGTTTTCATTTATGATATAACCTATTAAAAACATCAATTATGCTTTAGCTGTATCATCATGTAGGTATTCAAAACCCGGAATATTACTTACCTGAGGTCTTAAAATCAGACTAAAATTGTCATTAGTTATTTCTAATTCCTTAAACAAAAGCTCTCGCATTTTAAGCAGCTTATTATGATATTTCTTTTCTACTGCAAGATTAACCTGTTCTCCTGGATCATTTTCAAGATCAAACAACTGCTCGCGATAATCCCCCCAGCTGTATACACAATATTTATATCGGGAAGTGATAAGAGCTCGGCCAGCAGTATTATATTTTTCAAATAACGTTTCAACAACAAGCTGATCATGTCCGGCACAGCCAATTTTGCCTTCAACTTGCGGCCGTAATGAAATACCGGCATAAGAATCAGGCAGATCTACCCCAGCATAATCACAGACTGTGGGAAGGAGGTCTAGTCCGATTGAGACCAGACTGTCTTCAATTACCCTTCCCGCCCCTGCCATTTTGGGAGAGCTGATAATCAGCGGCACATTGACAGATTCTTCATAAAGAACTGTTTTCTGATTCCATGAATGTGAGCCGTTGCAATCACCATGGTCGCTGGAAAAAATAACAACTGTGTTGTCCTTTAATCCACTTTTGTAAAGGTAATCAAGAACTCGGCCAATCTCTGAATCAACCTTCTCTATCAAACGGAAATAGCCCCAGCGTTGACGACGCCAGCGTTCAGGAGTGAAGCCTAAAACTGGATAACCTGTTGTATTTGCCTTCTGTTCAAGACGTAAACAAGCCGGCTCAAAAGGAGGCACTCCGAAGTTCGCAGGCAGATTGGGGCAATCATCTATTGAGTCAGGTTCAGGAATATTCCCCCAGGGCAAAGACTGATTGCGGGCCCATTCACAAATATTATGAGGATTATCAAAGGAAGCGACCAAGAAAAACGGAGTTTTTCTGTCTAACTTCAAAAAATCAATACAGCTTCTTTCAAAGAAGCCGGAAGGTGCCACTTGCCTGCATAGGCACTTTCATAACCGAATTTTTCAACCAAAAATCCAACTGAATGCTGTCGTGCTTCATCGGTCAGACTTTGACTATTCTGAGTAACTCCTACTTCATGAGGCATTTTTCCAGAAAACATACTGGCCCTACATGGTGTACATAAAGGGTAAGTACAATATGCGCGCTTGAACCTGACCCCCTGTGCAGCGAGTTTATCCATATTTGGTGTGTAGAGATTATCATTGCCTGCACAACTCATGGCATCAGCTGTCTGCTGGTCAGTAAAAATATAAAGAATGTTGGGACGCTTCATTAATTTTAGCTCATGAAAATTTAAAAATTAGTAGGCCGTGCTTCTTTTAGCAAAATCCAGCACTTCATAACCCAGGTAGGTGCTAAATGCTTCTTTCAAAGCCTGGCCAGTATTGCCCGGTGATACACTTACGTGATGTCTGTAACCACCATAACCGAGAGTAAGTAGTTTGTCCTGCAGGTTTTTTATTTCAGCAACACCTGCACAACCGAAAAATTCTTCCGGAATAATATCTTCAGTAAATCTTCCTTCACCTAAGCAGAATTCCAGTAATCCATTTTTTGTAACAGAACTTGCAAATGTAAATGGAGTAGCTTTGATTCTACCGACATTTGGGCCAAAGCCACAACCTGCCCCAAGAGCTTTTGCAAACATCGGATGATCAATTACCTGACCTTTTTCTTTCATTAATGACTGCGGAACAGGTCCACAGTGAAAGAGAATACATTTATCTTCTTCTTCACCCCAATTATTATTCCAATCAAGACAAGTAGCTGGTGACTGAGTAGCAAGGCTGAGAGCATACATGGCAATAGCATTACAGACATCCAGTTCACAAGCTGCCGGAATGCCGCGGTCATTTAATTCACCTAAAAGCACACAAGGCGCTATTTTGAGTTGCTTTTCTAATTCAATCCAGCATCTGATCGAAAGGGCATCCATTTTGTATTCGTCAATTATTTCATCTATCACAACTCCGAGCTTGACAAGGTTGTTAAATGAATCATCAGGTACACCTTTCCAGCTGGTGTAGTTTTTAAGAACAGTCGATTTTATTTTACATTCCTGATCACTTAAAACTTTGTCTTTAACTCTTTGTATAACTTCTGACAAATCCAGAATCTCAGTTGTGATTCCATATTTCTGCAAAGTAATTTCGTCAAATCTGACAGTCTTAAAAGCAGTTGTCCTTGCACCAATACCACCAACAATCATTTTCTGCATGCCTTTTACAACCCGGCAGGTTGCTGCAAAAATTTCAATCTGTTCTGCAAATCTTCCAGACTTTGGATGTACTGTATGAGGCTTGAAAGCTGTAAAAGGAAGTTGGTATTGAGTAAAGACATCCATCACTGAAAACTTACCACAGAAGGAATCACGCCTGTGGGCAAAATCCATTTTATCAATTTCATCAGGATAAGCATGAATCAGAATTGGAACACCAGCGTCTTGAAGTGCGGCTACAGCGCCAGTTTCATCACCGAAATTAGGCAGGCATAAAATTACACCATCGTATTTTCCTGAATGCTCTTTGAGAAAGGCAGCATACTTTTCACCTTCCTGTGGAGTTTCAACAGCACCAAAACGAGTAACATCTTCAGGCAGCATTAACACTTTATGCCCCAGCTTTTCAAGCACTTCACTCATCTCATTTCTTGCGCCTGCAATTAATGATTCAGGGAAAAAACCACGATTACCAAAAAACAGTGCAAATGTACAACTACTCATCACTTTTTCCTTTTATATATCACAAACCATGCTTCAAGCGAAGTTTAGATTGAAGTTACAGGAAATGTTTAAAGTGCCCGCAAATATTGGTTGCCGTGAATTATTAACACAATAACCAATTTCAATGAAAGGGTTATTTCATGATCACGGCCGGATTGACCGACTCATTTCCGTTCTGTTATTTAAAAATCTCTGAAGGCAAAAAAGGTAGAACTGCTTAAGAATGATAAATATCTGACGCCAAATGATCAGAGAACCCGGGATGAGCAGATGGCCGACAAGACAGCCGGCTAAAAGACGGGATCAGGTACGAGCTTAAAGGGCGCGAGGGCGCAGTCTGAGCATGTAGCAACGCCACTTTCATACTGTTTTTCAGCTTCGTAAAACTATTAGAATTCTCGATAGTCAAGGCTAATTGATTTTGAATGTCATGCTTTATTTATCAAGTATCAAATCAATTGTAGAATGTCGAGACGTGACCCCTAAACCAGTTCGGCCGCCCCCACCGATGGGGGCGGCGGCGGGACTCCCTCACATGTCGTACAGCCAGTCCTTATCAAAGAATTCTTCCGGCAGATCCAACTCATCATCTGCGTCACTCCAGCCCCGCGTCAAGGTCTCGGGTGCGTCTACAAAGGAGACGCCTGAGCGACCGACGCTGAAGGTGAATGGCACCCAGACATCACCCGTACTTGCAGTATTGTCGGAATTACCCAGCCCGGCTTGACTGCCGGACAGCCAGCGTCCGTAACGGTAAATATCCACG